>RGMU01000251.1 GCA_010021705.1 Chitinophagia bacterium
CGTTCGCCAAATAACTGTATAATTCCATTGCAATACTCCATAGGCTCAAATGTATTAATGTTATTATAATAAAAGGGTCTTATTTTTATTAAATTTAGGGCATTTGAGCACTAAATCAATCTATTTAGTCCCCATTTTGTTGGGATATGGACACACTACTCCCATGAGGTATTAGAAAGCAGCTATAGTAACCTGTTTTAGCTTCGTTTGCATAGCAGGTATAGTTATTAAAACAAATTCCCCTGCCCTTCGGGTATTAAGCTCCATTTGCCGTCTGACGTTTGTTGGGAGTAGTGTCATACCCATATTGAGGGTAAATTTAGTAATTATTGCTATAAGGCGGTGTAAAAAATCTATGATAGGCGGTTTTTCAGCCTATCATAGTTTCTGGTTTTTACCATAACCACACGCTACAAGCCCACAAATATGCCCGCTCGGTAAACAAGCGTATTTTTGTAAGGGCTATAGGTGGCTTGCAACGCATCATACATCACTTCAAAAACAGCCGTAGTGCGCCCCCCTAACGACTGTTTGATGCCCATACCTAATAGCATACAAGGGGCATCGGCAGTTAGCCTTACTTTTTCTACATGGTCGGGCACTCCGTTTACATATTTTACCCTATTGCTACGCTGGATAATAAAGTCATACTCGGCATCTGCGGCTATATAAAATTGCTTATAAACATTGGCTTTAGCCCATATAGCCGGGAAAATAATGTGCTGATGAATGTAGTAGGGCTTACCGCTAAATTCAAAATCAGGAGCTTTGTAAAACTGATAGCCAAGCCCTACACCCACAGCCAAAAACGGCAACACCTTATAGCCCACTTTGGGCGAAATGCCAATATTGGCATAATCACCGGAATAGCCAAAGTTTAGCCCGCCGCCTAAAACAAGATTAGCAGGGTCATAGCCTTTTTCCTTTTTATGCTTGGTGCCGGCAGCCTTACCGGAGCTGTTATACACTTTTTGCGCAAACACAAAGGCAGGGCTAAGCAACAAAAATATCCATAAGAGGTGCTTCATTATATATGTGTTTTTAGCGGATAGAACCAACGAAATTACGCAATATTGCCAATATGCCATAAAAACATGCCGCTAACCCATATATTTAACAACACTATTGGCATTAAACGGGCTGTAATACATAGCGTGTAAGGCTTCTATTTTCAGGTTTAAGGGTTCGTAATGGTGCACATTAACAATTAAACTACTATTTTTGCGCTGTGCTCATATCGGTGTTAATGTAATATGCCATAAAAGACACACTTATGCTGCCTGGCTAATGGATTCAAAGTTAAAAATATTATTACAGATTATACTCCCCTACTTTGTATTTTCTGCCTTATATGTCTTTTGCATAGACAAACTAAAGCATAGTTTCCAAAGCGACCCCGACACCGTATATCTCATTGAAACCTACAATAGCTGGATATTTGTTACCCTATACGGCATTTTGTTGGTATTGTTTATGCCGCCTTTCAATCGCTCTATTACCAACGGTATAAACGATATATTAGAAAAGCAAATAGCCGAAGAGGCTGCCACCAAAAAAAACTATGCTCCTTACGTAACCACGTTTGACAACTTGCCCGTAGGCATTGCCCAAATTAGCCTTGAAGGGCGCATAATGCTTGCCAACCCAGCTTTTACTACGCTGTTGGGCTATGCCAAAGGTGCGTTAACGAATCATGCGTTTTACGACTTAGTGCTGTATGATGACCGCCCCGATTGCAAAGCTGAATTAGAAAAATTAGGCTCCGGCGAGGCAGAACAAGCCAATATCACGCTTAAACTTAACACCAAAAGCGGTGATATAGCCACTATATCTGCCTGCCTGACCCCCGTAAAGCATACCGGTAGGGCACCACTTTACCTGCTACTTACTGCCAGCAAAACAGCCGAAGCAATAAGAAATGAGTTTAAGCTCATTAATCACCCGGAATTAGCTACGGAAACCACACCGGAATATATGACTGCTATGGCTACGCCAACGGAAATAGAGCCGTTACAAAAGCCTGCCAATACACCAAGCTATTTATTAAACTACGCCTCCAAAGCTGCCACAGAGATATACCTCACTACTACCCGCTTGCTTAAAACACTGCAAGGCGGGCAAAATAGCCGCAACAATTCTGCCACCATAGATATAGCCCAGCATATAGAAAAAACCTCGCTTTACCTTTCTATTATAGCCGGAATTGATACAGAAGAAGTGGTTAAAACAGAAATTGTGCCGGCTGAAATTATTAACGATTCTATAAAGCAGCTTAAAAATTCAGGCTTGGCAGGTGGCGTAATGTTCAAAGTAAATGCCCAAAGCGATATAGTTTATGCTACCTCCCCTTTGCACTTTCAGGCTATTGTGGACAATATTATAGCTAATGCGGTGCAGTTTAGAAAAGAGGGTAATATGGGTCATCAGGTGAATGTAAGTTTTTTGCAAACCGGCAATGACTATCAGTTTGTAGTAAAAGACATAGGCGAAGGCATGACTGAAGAAGACCAACAGCGTATGTTTGATATGTATTACAGGGGTAACCAGCCTATGGCAGGCGAAGGCTTAGGGCTGTATGTAGTCAAAAAATGCGTGGATAAGCTGCATGGTAGCATTGAAGTAGAAAGCAAGCCCAAAAGCGGAACGGAAATCACGGTTTCGCTACCTATGGAAGGGTAGCAATTTAAACCACTATTGCTATACTCAAAACTCCTAACTTTGTGCTATGCCGGAACTAACGAAAAGCTATTAAAAAAGGAGCTACCCCTCTACTCCACCCTAAGCATTTGCGTACTGTATGCACCTCCTTGGGTGTAGTATA
>RGMU01000252.1 GCA_010021705.1 Chitinophagia bacterium
TCCCTTTCCATACCTCCCGACCCGTCTTCAAAGTTTGAATAACGGTTATCTGTGTCTTCTGTTCCCGAGTCGTCTTTGCGCGAAATTAAGCCCTGATAAAATGATAGTTCTTTGCGTTCAGTTTCTAACCTTGCTAAAATAAGGTCTTTGAACTCTTGCAGTTCTTCATCACTATAACGGTAGTTAACCGCATGTTCTGACGGCTGTATTTCCAATATAGACCGGTACTCCATATTAGATATACCTTCCGGTTGTGGAATTTCAGCTATAACCTCTTTCTTCGCCTCATTATTTCTTGGGGCTAATTCCGGTGGCTTCCCTTTGATAACTTTCTTAGCCGGAGGAACAGAAAGCACCTTCGGCAGTTCTATCGGAGCAGGAGTTTTAAGATTAGTGGGTGGGGTAGCAACTACCACTTTGGCTTTACTGCGACCTGACGGTTTGGCGGGCTTTGGTATCGTGCTTTGTACTATTTCTTCTACTGTTTTTTCCAAAGCAGCTATTTCCTTTTCCATCGCAAGTGCCTCATCATCTACCGGCTTTGCTTTCCTAAAGGATTTAGCTTCCGGTGCAGGCTTTGCAACAGCCTTAGGTGCCGGTTTTGCAGGAGTAGCTTTGGCTTTTTCCGCAGTAGCAGGTGCAGCTGGCTTAGCCTTGCCTGCCGGCTTTTTAGCTGCTGTGGGTTGGTCTTCTGTTTTAGCTTTAACTGCTGCTTTAGGTGCGGGTTTTGCCTTTTCTGCCGGTGCCGGTTGCGCTGTTTTAGCTTTTGCCGGAGCTTTGGGCGCAGGTTTAGGTTTTTCCGGCATTTCTGCAGGTGCAGGGGCTTCCGTTTTGGCTTTGGCTGTGGGGCGCGCCTTTTTTACCGGAGTTTCCACCTGTGCAGGTGCAGTTTTGGGGGCTGCGGGCTTGGTAGCATTAGCGGTATTCACTTCGGCTTGAGCGGGCTTTGTATCCGCTTTACCGGTATTTTTGGCAGAAGGACTACTTTTTTTACTCTCTTTCGCAGAGGTGCTTTTTTGCTCGGCTAAGTTAGTGATAGCAGTATTATCAGGTATGGAGTCTTTCAATATAGGGTTATTAACCTCTTTTTTTACTTTAGCCATTTATGAAGAATTTTTTGAAATAGAAATCAATAACATAGTGTCGTACACATCTACTTCAACACCATTTGTTACTTCTTTGACCGTGAAAATATGGGTTGCCAAAATTTCGGTGCAAAGGTAATCATAGTATTGAGCTATTGCTTCGGCAATAAGTGCGTTTTCCTGAATATTAACACTTATTTTATCCGTTAGTGCAAGGTTACTTTCTTTACGTATTTTTTGAATACGATTCACCAATTCGCGCGCTATGCCTTCATTATATAGTTCAGGGCTAATGGTAACGTCAAGTGCCACCGTAAGGGCATCATTGTTTGCCACAGACCAACCGGGTATGTCATCAGGCAGTATTTCTACATCTTGCAACCCAATGTTCACCTCTTCGCCATTTACTTGTATAGCATAGTTCCCTTGCCTTTCTAAAGACATTATTTGCTCCGGCGTAAACGAAGCAATCGCAGTTGCCGTCTGCTTCATTAAGCCTCCTAAGCGCGCACCTAATGTTTTAAAGTTGGCTTTTATTTTTTTCCTTATAAATGACGAATCACCACTTATGTATTCAATTTCTTTAATATTAAGCTCGCTTAATATTATACTCTCCATGCTTTGTATATCGGCTTTTTGCTCAATATCCAAAACCGGAATAAGTATTTTTTGCAACGGCTGCCGCACTTTTATATTCACCTTTTTGCGAATAGACAATACCAATGTGGTAATGTCCTGCGCCATTTTCATGCGGTTTTCCAATTTATTGTCTATGCACCCTGCATCGGCAACAGGGAAACGACTCAAATGCACCGAAGGCACATCATACATGCCGCTTACGCTGTTCAAATTACCATAAAGCCAATCCGCAAAAAACGGAGAAATAGGTGCTATTAATTGTGAAATAGTCTTTAAACATTCGTAAAGCGTTTGATAAGCGCATATCTTATCCTGCTCATACTCTCCCTTCCAAAACCGCCTTCTGCACAATCTCACATACCAATTACTTAGCTGATTATCCAAAAAATATTCAACTGCTCTACCCGCCTGTGTAGGCTCAAAATCATCATATTTTTCAGTAACATACTGCACCAACGAATGCAACGATGACAGTATCCACTTATCCATTTCAGGTCGCTCCGCCACCGGAATATAAGCCTCCTGAAAACAAAAACCGTCCACATTTGCATAAAGCGCAAAAAACTGATAGGTATTATAAAGCGTTCCAAAAAACTTACGTTGCACCTCCTGTATGCCCTCTGCATCAAATTTAAGGCTGTCCCAAGGCGCAGCATTGGTCATCATATACCACCGTGTGGCATCGGCACTGTAAGTATCTAAGGTTTCAAACGGGTCAACGGCATTGCCTAAGCGTTTACTCATTTTATTGCCGTTTCTGTCCAATACCAACCCATTACTAATAACAGCCCGATATGCAACACTGTCAAACAACATTACGCCTAACGCATGTAGCGTGTAAAACCAGCCTCGCGTTTGGTCAACGCCTTCCGCTATAAAGTCCGCGGGAAAGTTAGCCTTAAACGCTTCCGAAGCATTCGGCGAATGCGGGTAATGAAGTTGCGCAAACGGCATCGCACCACTATCAAACCAAACGTCTATCAAGTCCGGTTCCCGATACATCGGCATACCACTTGACGATACCAACGTTATATTGTCTATATACGGCTTGTGCAAGTCTAATGTATCACTATCAGTAGATTGCGATAGATTTAGC
>RGMU01000253.1 GCA_010021705.1 Chitinophagia bacterium
ATAGGATATATTGAGTTGCCTTAAAATGCGATATCATGGTTACAAATAAGTTAGAGTTAATTTAATGAAGCTAATGCCAATTCCAATACAGCTATTTTTTCCAAAGCATCGGTTTTTTTGTTTTGTTCTAACGCTATTACCTCCGGCTTGGCATTGTTAATAAATTTTTCGTTGCTTAGCTTACGCTCCACACTTTCCAAAAAGCCCTTTAGGTAATCTAAATCTTTTTTAAGCTGGTCTTTTTGGGCGGGTGCTGTGGTTTGCAGTGCTTCTGCGGTAATATACAGTTGGTCAGCACCCACCACTACCGTAATGCCTTTATCTCCGTTTGTAGCTCCATAACCGCTAATTGTGCCATTCACCTGCTTTTCAATAAGTGCCTGCATTTCTTTGTAAAAATCAGCCTGTGGACTGTCCACTTTAATGTCAATAATGTATTTAGGCTTTAGGTTGTTTTTGTTCCTTCCGTCCCTCAAACCGGTAATAATGGCTTGCAGCTTTTCTCCTTTTGTTAAAACAGAATTATTTACAGGCGTTAATGCCGGTAGTTGCCTTACCATTAAATGGTCTCCGGCAGTGCGGCTGTCTAACTTACTGTAAATATCTTCGGTAATAAAAGGCATAAAAGGGTGCAAAAGTTGGAGTAAATATTGATATAAGCTAACCGTTTCGCTGTAAACCTCCTGCGAAACAGGAGCATCTTGAGCAGGCTTTACCCATTCTAAATACCAAGAGCAAAAATCGTTCCATATTAGCCCATAAAGCACTTTTAGTGCCTCACTTAGCTTAAAGTCCTTCATCAACACGCTAATTTCGGTAGCGGTTGCATTTACTTTTTCCCGCATCCACATTATGGCAAAAGCAGAGCTATCATCGTCAATAGCTGTGGTGGTGCGGCTTTCCCAGCCCTTGATTAACCTTAGCGCGTTCCACATTTTATTGCAAAAATTGCGCCCTTGCACTATTGCCTCTTTGTCAAACAGCAGGTCGTTACCCGCAGGCGAAGAAAACATTACGCTAAAGCGCGCAGCATCTGCCCCAAATTCGTCTATCAATTCCAACAAATCAGGGGAGTTACCCAACGATTTGCTCATTTTCTTACCCTTTTTATCCCTTACAATGCCCGTAAAATATACTTCGTTAAATGGCTTTTGCCCTGTAAACTCATAGCCCGCCATTATCATGCGTGCCACCCAAAAAAAGATAATTTCAGGGGCAGTTACAAGGGTTTGAGTGGGGTAGTAGTAGGCTAAATCATGGTTGGTGGGGTTTTTGTTCCACCCAAATACTTCCATAGGCCAAAGCCAGCTACTAAACCATGTATCCAACACATCTTCGTCTTGCTGCAATGCCGGATTTTCGGCATACAAAGCAGGTTTCTTTTGTGCATATTGCGCTAATGCGCCCTGATAGGTTTCGGCTACATAAATCGTTTTTTCAGCGTCATAATAGGCAGGAATGCGCTGACCCCACCATAGTTGCCGGCTGATGCACCAATCCTTTATATTGTCCATCCAGTGGCGATATAGGTTTTTATACTTAGCAGGGTGGAAGGCAATTTCGCCATTTTCTACCGCATCTATCGCAGGCTGGGCAAGTTGCTTCATGCTGCACCACCATTGCACGCTCACGCGTGGTTCTATGGCTACGTGGGTGCGCTCGCTATAGCCCACTTGGTGGGTATAGTCTTCTTCTTTAGTAATGTGCCCCAATGCTGCAAGGTCGGCTATAATTTGCTTCCGAACTTCAAAGCGGTCTTTACCGGCATATATGCCCGCTTCCGCACTCATTGTGCCGTCAGCATTAAGCGTATCTATCACGGCTAAGTTATGCTTTAGCCCTAAGTTGTAGTCATTAATATCATGCGCCGGTGTAACTTTTAATGCTCCCGTTCCAAATTCACGGTCAATGTATTCGTCAAACACTATCGGCACCCTGCGGTTGATGATAGGCACATAACAGAAGCATCCTTTTAAGTGGGCATACCTTTCATCTTCAGGGTGAACGCATACTGCGGTATCACCTAATATAGTTTCCGGGCGAACAGTGGCTACAGTGATATACTCTGCACCCGGTGCGTCTATTTTATAGCGCACATACACTAATTTGCTTTGCGTGGTTTTGTGGTAAACCTCTTCATCGCTAAGAGCCGTTTGTGCCTTTGGGTCCCAGTTAATCATTTTTGCCCCGCGGTAGATATAGCCTTTGTTATAAAGCACTACAAATACCCTTATTACGGCTGCATAATAGTCGGTATCCATCGTAAAAGCAGTGCGATTCCAATCTAAACTACAGCCCATTTTTCTTAGCTGTTGCAGTATAATGCCCCCATACTTTTCTTTCCAATCCCAAGCGTGTTTCAAAAAGGTGGCTCTGTCTAAGCTGTTTTTTTCAATGCCTAACTCTTTAAGGTGGTTCACCACTTTGGCTTCTGTGGCAATGGAAGCATGGTCGGTACCGGGCACCCAGCATGTGTTGTAGCCTTCCATTTTAGCCCTTCTTATCAATATATCCTGCACGCTGTTGTTCAGCGCGTGCCCCATGTGCAATATGCCCGTTACGTTGGGCGGTGGCATAGTAATGGTGTAGGGTGGTCTGTTATCGGGTGTGCTGGTAAAATAACCCTGTTGTTCCCATGCTGCATACCAGTATGTTTCCGCTGTGCGGTGCTCAAAATTTTTACTTATGTCCAAGCTTTGCGACTCAGTAATTTGTGCTAGAGCCTCACCAGGTTAGAAGGCAGAAATTATTAGCGCAATCAAACAACATGATCAATTTCTCCTTCTTTTA
>RGMU01000254.1 GCA_010021705.1 Chitinophagia bacterium
GCGTTTTGGCTCATTAATTAACCCTGAATTAACCCAAATTAACCCTTCACCCCCATACTACTTCTATGCCAAACACAATATAAAGTAACAAATCTATGTTAAATTAAGGGCAACGTCATGCCGATTAGGTTTACAACTTTATTTTTGCGTTTCCCGTACAATTATTGCCCCCGCACCATGAGTGATTCGCAGCTTCAGTTAGATGTTAGTAAACTTCCCCGCCACATTGCCATTATTATGGACGGCAACGGCAGATGGGCAAGGGAAAGAGGCGAAGACAGGGTGTTTGGGCACTATGAAGGCGTGCTAAGCGTAAGGGCAATAGTGGACGAATGCGGCGTATTGGGCATAAAGTATTTAACGCTGTATGCCTTTTCGGCAGAAAATTGGAACAGACCCATAGACGAAGTAAATGCGCTGATGGAGCTATTGGTGAATACAATTAGAAAAGAGGTAGAAGACCTGAAAAAAAATAACGTTAAGCTACATGTTATAGGCGATTTTGACAGCCTGCCTCCCCTTGCCCGCCAAGAGATGGGTGAGGCTATGGAGCTAACAGCCGGCAACACGGGCTTAAACCTTATTTTAGCGTTAAGCTACAGCTCCAGGCATGAAATAGTGCGCGCAGCTACTAAGCTGTGTGCTATGGTCAAAGCCAACCAACTGCAACCCGATGCCATTACCGAAGACCATTTTAAGCAGTGCCTATACACCGCCCCCTTCCCCGACCCCGAACTATTGATAAGAACAAGCGGCGAAAGCCGGATTAGCAATTTTTTGCTGTACCAATTAGCCTATTCAGAACTCTATTTTACACCCGTACACTGGCCTGATTTTAGAAAAAAACACCTTCACGAAGCACTAATGGCTTACCAAAAAAGAGAACGCCGCTTTGGAAAAACCAGTGAACAAATACAAAACGAGCGTTAAAATACAACATGTATAAAAGAATAGTATCCTATTTTTTAACTCTATTGATAGGCACATCTGTTTCCCTTCCCCTTTTAGCGCAGCTAAAAAGCGGCTCGGGAGGGTTAGGAAGCTACAGAAGCACCACAACCCCCGACCCCTCACGCCCCCATGAAATGGAGATAGGCGGTATCACGGTATCGGGTAGCAAATTTTTAGACCAAGAACTTGTAATTGCCGTTACTAACCTATCGGTAGGTCAAAAAGTTACCCTGCCCAACGACCCTGCTTTGGCAAAGGCTATTCGCAACCTTTGGAAGCAAGACCTCTTTGCCAATATTTCTATTAACATTGTAAATACCATTAACGATAAGTTATTTTTAGATATTGCCGTTGAAGAGCGTCCGCGCTTAGGCAGGTATTCGTTTAAAAACATTAAACAAGCAGAAGCTAAAGAGCTTAAAACAAAAATTGGCTTAGTGGCTAATAAAATAGTTACCGAAGCCACAACCAAAGAAGCCGTGGTGCGTATAAAAAAATATTATACCGACAAAGGCTACGGCAAAACCCAAGTTACCGTTACGCAAAAAGCAGATACAGGAGCAAACAACAGAATTATATTAGCCTTTATTATAGACAAAGGCGTAAAAACACACATTAACGAAATTAACATTTCAGGCGTAGAAAGCACCACCGATACCCGCCTCAAAAAGGCTATGAAAAATACAAAGGAAAATGCCCGCCTTACCCTACACCCCGAAGACAACAATAGCGTTTACCCCATGCCCAAACGTTCTTTTAAGAAATATGTAAAGAACTTTGGCTTTCTATCTATTTCGCAAACCTTAGATGCCTTAGAGCCTTACCTGCGTTTAAAACTGTTTTCCGGCTCTAAGTTTAACCAACAAAAGTATGAAACCGATAAGCAAAACATTGTAACTCATCTAAACACATTAGGCTATAGAGACGCAGCCATTGTGGCAGATACGGTATATACCGTGAGAAACGGCAACCTTAACATTGACATTAAAGTAAAAGAAGGGCATAAATATTACTTTGGCGACATTCAATGGCGCGGTAACACCAAATACCCTTCAGACTATTTAAGCAAAGTTTTAGGCATAAAGCGTGGCGATGTTTACAATCAACAAATGCTTGATACGCGCTTAGGCAAACAACTAAGCCCCGATGGTGGTGAAGACATCAGCAGTCTTTACATGGATGACGGCTATCTATTTTTCAGCATAGAGCCGGTAGAAACTTCTGTTGTAGGCGACACCATCAACTATGAAATGCGAATAGCCGAAGGCACGCAAGCCACCATAAGAGACATTACCATATTTGGCAACGACAGAACCAACGAACACGTTATCAGGCGTGAACTCCGCACCTTACCGGGCAATAAATTCAGCCGTTCCGACCTTATACGTTCTCAAAGGGAAATAGCCCAATTAGGCTTTTTTGACCAAGAGAAAATAGGCATTCAACCTAAGCCACACCCGGAAGAAGGTACAGTGGATATAGAATATACGGTAGTAGAAAAATCAAGCGACCAGTTGCAGCTGACTGCCGGATTTGGCGGAGGGATTGGCTTTCATGGCAATGTGGGTATTTCTTTTAACAATTTTTCTATGAGAAATATCTTAAAACCAAAAAATTGGGAGCGTTTACCGGTGGGAGATGGTCAAAAATTTGCCATTAACTATGCCTCAAACGGTACTTACTACAATTCGCTTAATACATCTTTCACAGAGCCTTGGTTAGGCGGTAAAAAGCCCAATTCTTTCACTACCAACTTTATCTATAGCCGTTATTCCGGTGCTGCCGGAATAGGGCTTAGTGCCAACGAATCTTATATCCGTATGACCGGAGGAG
>RGMU01000255.1 GCA_010021705.1 Chitinophagia bacterium
AGTTCCATTTGATGAATATGCCATCACAAATGATGATGAACTTCCACCGGCTATCCAATATCCATATATTTTATCATAAGTTACTGTTCTAGCACCACTTTCAAATAAAGTTGTACCTATTCCTGTCCATACAGTACCATTTGTAGAATAAGCTAATGTGTTTGTACCTGCACCACATGCAACCCATAAAGAACCATTATAATAAGCTATTCTACCTTGTGATGAAAATAAAGTTAAACCTAAACCTGTCCATTGTGTTCCGTTAGATGAATATGCTATTGTATTTGTTCCTGCACCAAAAGATAACCATAAATTATTTGCATAATATGCTCCATAACCTGTTGATGTAAAAATTGTGTTTCCTATTCCAACCCATTGAGTTCCATTTGATGAATATGCTAATGTGTTTGTTCCTTCTCCTGCACCAACCCAAAAATTATTTCCATAAGCAACAAACCATCCATATGTAGTAAAAATAGTTGCACCTAAAGCAACCCATTGTGTACCATTTGTAGAATAAGCTAATGTATTAGTATTCCCACCACCAGCAACCCATAAATTATTTCCATATGCAGCTGAAAATCCATATGCATTAAATACTGCTGAACCCAAACCAGTCCAATTACTTGCATCATAAGAATACGCTAAAGCATTTCCTTGACCTGATGCTGCGCCACATGCAATCCACATATCACCTAATAATGTTCTTCCATAACCTATACCATACATAAAACTCGCAAAAACTGTTTGATTCGCTGTATTAGTAAATCCAAAATAATTAGTTGAGTACATTATACAATTTTTTCCTCCAGATAAAGTACCAACTGCTACATTTAAAACATTTGTTTTTCCCATACCCAGTAAAAAACTTACATTTTTTAATAATTTATTTCCTACATTAAAAATAGTATTACCAAGACCAGTCCAAATTGTTCCATCAGTTGAATAAGAAATAGTATTTAATGTACCTCTTCCTAAAGCTAAATATCTGCTACCAGTCCAAATAATTCCATTTCCACTTATTGCAAAAACAGTTTTACCTAAACCTACCCATGTATTTCCATCTGTTGAATATGCCAATGAATTTGTTGTTCCAGCACCCCCTGAAATAAATTTATATGCTCCTGTACTTCCACCATAAGTAATACTATAACCATTTGTTGAAAAAATTGAACCACCTAAAGATGTCCACCCAGTTGCATTTAATGAATTATATAAAATACCACCGCTTGAAATACCTGCAAACACACCAACATTTTGATATTGTTGTATAAAAATATTATTATTCTCTACAGTTGTATTAAACTTAATAACAGTCGCTGTGTTTAGAGAAAATGTTTGTGTTGTCGTATCTAAAAATACTCCATAATATCCTAGAACCCCACCTGGACCTTGTGGACCCGTATATCCTGTGTATCCTGTTACTCCGGTTGGACCACTTGAACCTGTATTACCAGTTGCACCTGTACTTGAAGCAGATCCCGGAGCACCTGTTGGTCCCGTATACCCTGTGTATCCTGTGTATCCTGTGTATCCTGTTACACCTGTGTATCCTGTGTACCCTGTATATCCTGTGTACCCTGTATACCCTGTGTATCCTGTATATCCTGTGTACCCTGTGTATCCCGTGTATCCTGTGTATCCCGTATAGCCCGTGTATCCTGTGTATCCTGTGTATCCTGTGTACCCAGTGTATCCTGTGTACCCAGTGTATCCAGTGTATCCTGTGTATCCTGTGTATCCTGTATATCCTGTTACACCTGTGTATCCTGTGTAACCTGTGTATCCTGTGTACCCTGTGTATCCTGTATACCCTGTGAATCCTGTGTATCCTGTATATCCCGTGTATCCCGTGTATCCCGTGTATCCAGTATATCCTGTATAGCCTGTGTATCCTGTGTATCCTGTATAGCCAGTGTACCCGGTGTATCCCGTAAATCCGGTGTATCCTGTGTATCCTGTGTACCCTGTATAACCTGTATACCCTGTGTATCCAGTCGAACCCGTTACACCAGTGTATCCGGTGTACCCTGTGTATCCTGTATAACCTGTATAACCTGTCGCACCTGTAAAACCTAACGCTGAAAATGTTAGAGATTGATGTCCATGTACATCTACTCCACCTACTATATTTATTCCTGTGCTTGCTATAAAATTTACAGTATCTAAACCTTCTGCTATTAATTCCAAATTTCCATCCACTTCCCAATATTTAAATGTACTATTCATTGAAACTATTGCTGTTCCTGTTGGACCTTCTGTTACTGTAAATCCTGAATCTACATCAAATAATATTTGGTCTATATTTTGATAACCTGTATATCCTACACCTGTTGTTCCTACTGATAAACTAAAATTTGGATTTACACTGTACGTTAATTCCCCTGTATTTATATCATATACAACTGGATTAAATACTTGATCGGATTGTTTAAGATTTAATAAATACATTGAATCTACTAATTCTATATTTAACGATTCTTGTATATTTGATATTGTTATTGGTATTGAACCATTATAAAACGGATGCGATGGATTTAATAATGTTTGTAAATTCCATTTCCATAATATGTCTGCTTCTATACCTTGTCTTTCTAAATTTGTAACACTCCTGTTTATTATTACTAATTCTGCTATTTGTGAATTTACTCCTACCGCGCTATTTCCATTTAATGAATTTATAAATATATTTGAACCAAATAATTCAGAAAAATTAGATGGACTTCCAAGTGTATCAACAGAATATGCATTTACTCCATTTACATAC
>RGMU01000256.1 GCA_010021705.1 Chitinophagia bacterium
ATGCTCCAAAATTATTCATTATGAGCGAATTGTTTACGGTAATAGGAGTATTTTGGCGGAGCAACAATTTACCCGTTTTATTATTAGTAATGTTATTGTCTAAGTTACGGAAGCTAAGCGTTAAGCCATTACCATTAATGGTTTGGTCTGCCGAGCCTTTAGGGCATATATTAATGTTAGCAGCACTCAAAGCAGCACTATTTTGTAGAGTTAAATTACCCGAAAAATCTAAATTTTTCTGATTAGCAGGATTGCCAACGGTAGAACCGTCAATCGTTATACCACCATAGCCATTGGGAACATAAGGAATATTAAGCGTGGAATAACTTGCAAAAACAACCGTACTTGTTGGTGCTAAGCTGTCAAGCGTGGGGAATGTAGTATTGTTTAGCGTTAAAGTTCTACCGGCTCTTACGTTGATAATGCCGGTAACGGTTTTAGATGATGGGATGCTAAAGTCGGTATTATTAACAATAATTTTTGAGCAGTTGCCCGTTACTGTCCATGTACTACCGGAAATACCCGTATTGCTATTTTGAATGTTAAATTGCTGACCGGCATTGGTAAATGCAGAAGGCACAGTACCCGTACCGTCTGTATTGGTACCCCAGCTACCTAAGCTATCCAAACGAAAACCGGCTTTGTTGTAATAATTAGTAATTTGCGAAGATGCAAATACCGATATATTGTCTATGGAAAAGGAAGGGCGATTGCCGGCTCCCGAAGAGTCTTTTATTATCCACCGCACCTGAACTACCGATTGGTTATTACAAGCTGCGGGAAGGGTAAGACTTATGAAAGCTGCATTGGTAGCATTAGAGTCTCCGGTTGAAGTAATAGCACTCGCTACATTATTACGATAATCTGTAGCTGCAGTAGTGAGATTTGTAAATGCTCCTGTAATGCCTACTCTATATTGCAGACCTAATTGGTCAATTCTACCGCCATATACCTGCGACTGTGTAGCTGCTACATAAGAAACAGTAACCGTAGAAAGCCCGGTGGTGCTAAATGCCAAACAGATTGCTCTTTGGTTGCTTGCGGTACTTAGTAAACCCATTTTTCCTCTCATGTCTGCCACAAAAGCAGAGGTAATACCATTACTTGCTCCCCCTGTTGATAAGGTAGCATCTGCGGTAAATGCAGCTGTGGTGTAAGAAGTACTTAGTGCTGTGGTGGATGTCCAGCCCTGCCAGCCTGCGGGGTAGGTGGTGGTGGTGCCGGTAAAGGAAGAAAAGTCCTGATAATAGGGCAGGGACTGTGCCGTGGGGTTGGTTTGCGCTTCCGTTCGGTGGGGAAGCAAAGCTGCGGCAGCTAAAACTAAGCCTGCCAGCACCATTCTAACCTTGTTGATGCGTAGAGATATACTCATAAGATTTCTAATTTGGGTGCAAAGGTCTGAAGCTAATATTATGGGATTGAAAACCTAATATTAATTTTATGTAAACAATCTTTGTTATTGATTTGTTTGGCACGATTTTTGATTAACACTTGCTCCAAAATCGCATTTAAGTTGTTAAGCAATATGGCTTTTAGGTGTGCATTAAAGCTCCATCTTACCTAAATATTAAATGCTCTATGCGAAACAACAACGACCGCGTGGAATAGCGGGCAAGGTTGCCGTATAATTGGTATTTATACCCAAAGTCTACGCGGGTTTGGCTATTAAATATGAACTGTAGGGAGGGGGCTATTTCTGCATAGCTTTTTCCGCTTAACAACATCTGCGACTGCCACTCCACCATAAGGTTAATATTGGTTTGCTTATAACCCTTATAGTTTTTTGGGTAAATTAAGTGCCCGGCTGATAGGTGGTAGTCTATGGCTTGGCTATAATCATTGGTTATAAAGGCATTCTCCGTGCTTTGTGGTAATGCCTTAGTATAATTTATAGTAGCCGATAGTGCCGTTTTATGCAGCAACTGCGTGCCTATCCAGCCTAATTGCAAGCCGGTGTTTTGACCGTTAACCTGTAGCTCTTCTGCACCATAACCCTCGTTTATGTATGAAGCACGCAAAAAGGCAGCCATTCTAAAATGGCGATGGTAGGCATCCTTGCTGTAAAAGCGGTATTTGGCATAGATCCCTCCCCCTGCCATTTCCCAATGGTGGCTACCGTTAACAAATAGTTCTGCGTGCCCCATCAGTTGCTTATTAAAGCCAAACATCACTTCCGGTTGCAGCTGATATTGCCCTGTGCCGTTACCCGCTATCATCCACCAGTTGCTAAGCCTTATGCCCGTGGAACGAGCCGGCATATTGCTTGCCGGCTCATTAAACACATATAGTTCTTGGGCAAAAGACGTTTGGGCAGTAATAAGGCAAAAAATGAAAATTGCCAATAGCCTATAACGTAACATGATAAACCCTGCTTGCTGAAGATGAAGAATTAGGACAACATTTACCCGTAACGCCTGTTTCATAGCAAGCCATAGTGGTATATTTTTTATACTTTTTGTGCTCGGCAGCGGTGGTAAACTGCTTATCTAACAGCCTTAAAGCCACCTTGCCCGCTATGTTTTGCTTAGGCACGTTCAAAAAGTGGTAAGTGGCATTGCCTATCACAATGTGGGCATCGTTTTCTATGGTTGTGGCGGGTAAATCTACCGTCATGGTAAAAGAGGATACGGAAAAGCCGGCATCGGTAACGGCTTTTTTCACCGCATCGGGGCTTAGGGTAGCGGTATCATTTAGCTTAATGTTGAATACCGACTCGTCTATATCCACGTCCACAGCCTGAATGCCGTGCACTTTCATTAAA
>RGMU01000257.1 GCA_010021705.1 Chitinophagia bacterium
CAAGTTAAAGTCTTTCAAATTACCCGCATAGCCTTGATAAGCATTACTGGTAACAGAACGCCAATAGCAAAATGCACGAGCTTGTTTCCAGCTTACGCCCACTACCGGATAATCATCCCATGGCGTATTCTTAAAATAATTGTTTACCAATAGTTCTGTCTGTGCATTGGTAAGGTCCTTTGCCCATATTTCTTCATCAGGATAAATACCTACCACTTCAGAAGCCACAGAACCTATTTTGATTTTAGGATTTGTGCCTGCTGCTCTTAGAAAAACATAAGAAAACTTAACGGAGTCATGAATAAACATTCCCCTTTCGTCCAAAAAGTCTTTAATTTTAGCACGCACCTCCGGATTGTCTATAAGGTCTTTATGCTTTACGCGTGCCCAATTAATGCGGCGTACTGTGTTAACCACATTGGAGGCAGAGTCAACAACTTTTGCATCTTTAAAATATTTATCCTCATCTTTCAAATAACGAGTGATAATAAGAGAATCTTCCACCCACTCTACAAACTGGCGGTATTGCTGATTCGTAATTTCGCATTTGTCAATAAAAAATGAGCTAAGACTCACTTTTTTAACGCAGTTACTATCACCCGTTTGCTGGCTGTACTTAATAATAGTGGTACCACCCGGCACATACACCATGCCCGGAGGGGCTTGCAGCCTTTCATGCGGATATGATATTACCGGACGTGTACGAGACATTTGCTTTTGAGCAAATCCCGCAATAGGCGCAGCCACAGTTGCTGCCAACAAAGAAAACGCAATAAACTTGTTCCTCATATTCATAACACTGGTTTTATATTATGTAGTACTCTCTTTATGTTTAATAGAACGCTAATAAAATATATATGTTTCCTAAAAACGGTGCGAAGTAACACAAATTATTAATCACTTGTATATCCCGCCTCTTTAATTTTTTATTACTTCTTTTTTTGCCCTAATTTGCTGTGCGTAAACACACAAAAACGGTGCAAAGATAGTTAAGTTTACTTAATTGCAAATTTATTTTAAAACAATTTACTACTCCCTTTCTACTGCATGTTTTGCTACATCATGTAGCAAAATTGTAATAAAATGGTGGGTAAGATATTTACTCAAAGGCGGGCAACATTCATAGTTTATTAACTATAAATGAAAAAAGAGGCAATATACGCCTATTTTTTTAATTTCTATGTATCGTAACAAATTTATTGAAGTAATTTTTCAATTTTCTTGTCAAAAGTAGCTTTTGGAGCTAATCCTATCTGTTTATCTACCACTTTACCTCCTTTAATAAATAGCACACACGGAATGCCCGTTATGCCAAATTTAGACGAAACCTCCGGATTATCGTCCACATTAATTTTTCCTACATTTACGCGCCCGTCATATTGCTTTTGCAATGCATCTATGGTAGGTCCTAATTGAATGCAAGGTCCGCACCAAGGCGCCCAAAAATCTACTACGGTTAGCTTATCTGCTTGCATTACTTCTTGTTCAAAGTTGGCATCTGTGTATGTTGCAGCCATAATTATATATTGTTGTTTAGAATAGCAAAGTTAGCACATACAACCCATATCTCATATAGAACAAATCTATAATAATATTAATTTCACTAATACCCCCTTACAACACTGCTCAAAAACCACGTAAAGCATAGTTTTTCTTAGGCAAAATGCCCGTAAAAACCACTATTACGCTACAGTTTCAAAAATTTAATATTGAAATGAAATATAATGTATAACTTTGCGCTTTGATTTATTAATAATAACAGGTACTGTAACTAAATTTCCGGACCACCAATGTCGCATTTAATTTCAGAGAAAAAGAAAGAAATATTTCTCACTCACGCCGGCTCGGCAACCAACACTGGCTCTATTGAAGGGCAAATTGCTTTATTAACCGCAGATATTAACCACATATCTAACCACCTAAGAACCAACAAAAAAGACTTCTCTTCTAACAGAGGGCTAATGAAAAAAGTAGGTCGCAGAAAACGCCTCCTTCAATACCTTAGCCGTACAAACTTAGCTTCTTACCGTGCCCTTATTGAAAAATTAGGTCTCCGTAAATAAGTTTTCACATTATTTATTTTTTACCCCCCGCTTTGCAGGTGGGGGTTTTTGTTTTACACAATACTTATTTTTTGATGTATGATGTTACAACCAACTAAAGTAGCCTATCAATTACCCGATGGCAGAGAAATATCCATTGAAACCGGCAAAATGGCACGACAAGCAGATGGTGCCGTTGTAGTTACAATGGGTAACTGCATGATACTTGCCACCGCAGTAGCCAACGAAGAACCCAAAGCAGGACAATCATTTTTTCCGTTAACAGTTGACTACCAAGAAAAATTTGCCTCCGCAGGGCGCATACCCGGTTCATTCTTTAAACGTGAAACCAAGCTAAACGACTATGAAGTACTTACCTCCCGCCTCATTGACCGTGCCCTACGCCCTTTATTCCCTGACGATTATTATTGTGATGTGCAAGTTTTAGTAACCCTAATATCCAGCGATACTGAAAACTATCCCGATGCGCTTGCTTGCCTTGCCGCTTCGGCAGCCATTGCAGTATCTGATATTCCTATGCAGGAAATTATCAGCGAAGTGCGCGTTGGACGGGTTAACGGTGAATATATCATTAACCCCACCCGCACCCAGCTTCCCCTTTGTGATATAAACATTGTGGTGGCTGCTACTGAAAAAAACATTATGATGGTGGAAGGCGAAGCCAAAGAATGCGATGAAGAAAGCCTCTTAAAAGCCA
>RGMU01000258.1 GCA_010021705.1 Chitinophagia bacterium
AAGGTGACGCCGGCCCGCGAGGCAGTTACGACAGCGCCCGCACACCACATGTCCCTCGGCGCTGACGATCTCGCCGGGATGGAAATCATTCACGTTCGAACCGACCGCGACGACCTCCCCCACAAACTCATGCCCCACCACCATCGGCACCGGGATCGTCTTCTGCGCCCAGGCGTCCCATTTGTAGATGTGCAGGTCCGTACCGCAGATGCCGGTCTTGTGGACCTTGATGAGGACATCATTGATGCCGACTTGAGGCTCCGGGACATCCTGGAGCCAGAGACCGCGTTCAGACCGTGCTTTAACGAGAGCTTTCATGGTTATGTCGATATACTGGACACATATCCGATAAATTGGCAAACGAAATTATAGCCGCAGCAAAAGGCGAAGGTGGTGCTTTTAAGAAAAAAGAAGACACGCACCGTATGGCAGAAGCCAACAAAGCCTTTGCCCACTTCAAAGTATAAGCCCGAACAAAGATTGTTTTTTTGTTTTTTTGTTTTTCCTCCCCATTTTTGGGGAGGTTTTTTTGTGGTAATTCAAAACCAACTTATCCTACTTTTGTGAAACATAATCTCCAACACTTGCCCAGCACAACGCAGAAATTAATTTACCCATTAATAACCGGCTTTAGTAATAAGGCTATATGGAGATTCTATAATCCGGTAAGGCTCAAATGCCTAATTTTGCACCATGAAATGGATTGAACTTACGGCAGAGAGCCAATTAGACCTGATAGACAAACAAAGCCACCAACAGCCCATAGTTATATTTAAACACAGCACCCGCTGCTCGGTAAGCAAGATGGTAGAAAGCCGTTTAGAAAGAGCTAATGCTCCCGATAACATACAGTTCTACTACTTAGATTTATTGACTTATAGAGCCATTTCCAATGCCGTTGCTAACCGTTACGGTGTGATACACGAGTCTCCGCAGGTATTGCTAATTATCAACGGCAAATGCCACTACCATGAAAGCCAAAACATTATTTACATGGAAGACCTGATAGAACAAGCTAATCGCACTATTACAGTGCCTTAAACTTCACTAATTAAGCATAAGCAAATTCACGCTTCTTTGCAAAATATTAAAAGCTATTTCTGCCATCAGGTTTTCTTTGTCTAAAGTGGGGTTAACTTCGGCAATTTCAAAGCAGCATATTTTGTGGTGTTGCATAAAAGACGCTACAAGGTCTTCCGCTTCGCGCTCTCTAAGTCCATTGCTTACGGGAGTGCCGGTGCCGCGAGAAATTGAGCTATCCAAGCTATCCACGTCAAACGATACATAAATATCATCACAATTAGAAAGGTGCTGAAACGACTGCCTCACTACATTCTCCACACCTTTTCTACGCACCTCTGCCACTGTTATCACCTTAATGTTGTATTTCTTTAAAATAAACTCCTCCTCCTTTTCAAAATCACGCAGGGCAATAAACACTAAATCTTCGGGTAAAATTTTAGGCTCTATATTGCCTAATTTTTTTAACCTGTTCCACATTTCCTGCGTTTGCCCATCAGGATTATGCGCTTGGCAGCCTTGATGGTCTTCGGCAAGAGCTATGGCAAGGGGCATACCGTGCATATTGCCTGATGGCGTGGTATAGGGCGAGTGAAGGTCGGCATGAGCATCTATCCACACTACCCCTAAGCGGCGCGCCGGTTTACCCATTTTTAAGCCTGCAATAGTAGCTCCCGCTGTGCTATGGTCGCCCGCCAATACAATAGGAAACAAGCCTGATTTAACAGACTCTGCCACCGCATTTGCCACTTTGTCATACATGGCATATATGCCCGCTATGCGCTTAGCATAAGGCGATGTTATGGGTTCGTACAGCAATTTGTTTTCGTTAGGCACAATTTCTGACGTAAAATTAACAAATAAATTACTCATAAAATCTAATGCCGCTATTTTAATGGCATCAATGCCCAAGCTGGCACCGCGCGTTCCCGCCCCAATCTCTGAATTAACCTCTATAAATTTGATATTCCGCATATAAGCCAAAGATATAAAAAAATCTTAGTTATTCAGGCATAATAATTTGATAACAATGCCTGACCGCTACTTAATTCCTTCTAATTAATAATAATGAAAAAATATGTGTAATTTTGTGATAGTATGCGTAAAGGTTCATACACTACAAAATGCAAAAAAAACCTATAGTTTCCACATCTTTTTCTTATGAAACCTTAGAAGAAACGCTTTTTATGGCACCTAAAAAGCGTCAGCTGTTTATAGGCATTCCGTGTGAAAACACTTTTCAAGAAAACAGAGTACCCCTTACACCCGATGCCGTTTCTGTATTGGTTAACCAAGGGCATGATGTGGTAGTAGAAACTAAGGCAGGTTTAGGCTCTTTTTATGAAGACCGCCATTATACAGAAGCAGGTGCGCAAATAGCTTATACCAAAGAAGATGTATTTAAGGCTATGACTATCATAAAGTCGGCTCCGGTAAGCGAAGAAGAAGCCGGCATGGTGCAAATGAACCAAGTGATTATATCACCCATTCATCTACCTATGCTAAAGGCATCATTAATTGAGCAGCTGTTGGCAAAAAAGGTTATAGCCATTTCTTTTGAGTCTATTCAAGATGACGAAGGTTCAAGCCCCATAGTACGCTCTATGAGCGAAATAGCGGGGAATTTTGCCATTCTGACCGCTGCACGCTACTTAGGCAATGTGGACAATGGCAAAGGTGTTTTATTGGGTGGCATAGCCGGAGTGCCTCCGGCAAGGATACTTATTATTGGCGCAGGC
>RGMU01000259.1 GCA_010021705.1 Chitinophagia bacterium
TTTTTATGTTCATGGTAACGTTATTTTAACGGATGCTCCTGAATTAGCTCTAAAAACTCTACTGACGATGCCTCAAATTTATGCACCTGCTTATTGATTTGTACATTAAGATAAGTAAAAGCTAATTGAGACATTAGACCAATAATTAACCCTGCCGCAGACGTTACCATTTTAGTATAAATACCTCCCGCAATGTTAGGCAGCGAAAAACCCTGATGCTGAACGTTAAAAAATAGGATAATCATACCTGCTATAGTACCCAAAAAGCCGAATACCGGCGCAATGGCTGTAATGGTGGACAATATAGACAGGTTTTTTTCCATTGCATACACCTGAAATTTACCCGTATTCTCCATAGACTTTTCAATCGCATCAATAGGTTTACCAATACTGTTTAATGCCTTTTCTATGATGCGCGCAAGTAGCGCAGGCGTGTTTTTACACGTAAGTTTTGCCCCCGACAGGTCGCCCCGTTTTATCTCTTCTTTGAGCCGCGCCATAAAGGTATCCTCACCCGCAATGGCTTTGCGTAAAAACATCCACCGCTCTATAAACACATAAACCATTATAAGCGAGCAAAATAATAGCGGTATCATCAGCACACCACCCTCCTGTATCAGGTGAATGAGCGAAATTTCTTCTGTAGCTGCCGGTGGTGGGGGAATAGGGGCTACCGGTTTGTGCCCCGTATCGGTAATTTGCAGCAGTAATATTTGTAAAAGCGTCATGCAGTCTTTTGTTCTTAAATTGCAGTTATAATCGCAAATATAGACATATTATGCCATTAACCAACCCTATGAACCTTTAACCATTGACCATTACTCCTTCACCACCATTTTCACCACATTCCCGCCCTTGCCTTTCAGGCTGACGTAATAGATGCCCGCGGGTAGCGTGGCTATGTTTACCGCTGTGTGATTGCTGCTAAGCGTGCCCGTAGCCACTACCATGCCCCCATTAGCGCAAGTCTTTTTAGACTTGTGCTAACTTTATTTGAAGTGTTTTACACTTCACACCCATCACACCCCCTTCACACCCATCACCCCCCTTCATATAAATCACAGTTCGGACAATAGCAGCATTCACCCCCCAGTCATACTAAATTTGTGGATAAATATTGCCATGTACTTTAAATGATGACTAAAAAATAGTACCTTAGTGGCTTAATTATATCACACTGCGTTCAATGCTTAATAAATATAATTTTTTGCTCATAGCTTTACTGTCTTTTTGCGTAACGGGTACGTATGCACAAAAAAAGGTAGAAGGGCTTAACTATACCGCTGCCTACAACAACAATAACTACGAAGACTTAGTTATAACCTACAAAGACTTTTACGACAATTTGGCTGCCTTTGGGCAATGGATGGAAGACCCTAATTTGGGCTATGTGTGGATACCCGATGTAGAAAACACCTTCCGCCCCTACTTTACCAATGGCAAGTGGGTAATGACCGACTATGGCAACACATGGGTATCGGACTATCAATGGGGCTGGGCTTGCTTTCACTACGGTAGATGGACGTATGACAGCTACTACGGCTGGATATGGGTACCCGGTTCGGCTTGGGCACCGGCATGGGTGGCTTGGCGCGAAGGAAACGGCACACTTGGCTGGGCACCACTCACACCCGGTTATGAATACGACCCTAAGAATATTGTAGAATTTACATGTCCCAATAATTGGTGGATATTTATACAAACTCAATATTTATATGCCGACAACTACTATAAATATTGGTTAGGACCCAACAGTAATAGCAGTTCCATAAAACATTCCACACCCATAGAAGCCACATACGCCACCTCCAATGCCACATTCTACTTTGGACCCAATGCCGATAAAATGGAGAAGGCTACCGGCAAAAAAATACCTACCTATAAAATGCTTACTTCCAATGCGCCAAGAAGGGCATTGCTGTATAATGGTTTGTTAAAAATGTTTAAACCCGCAGAAATAAGCAAAACCGCCCCCGATGGCGATAAAATAGTGCCTATCAACATGATTAAGGAAAATCAGCCGATAAGCAAAACACCACAACCCATAAAGGTGAATGCCACATCTATGCCCGAATATAAGATAGATATGCAACCGGTAAACTATGCAGAGGTGATTAAAGTAGCAGAAAATAGACCTATTCTACCCGCACCCACGCCCAATAAAACACCCGTACCTGCCGATAATACCATTTACGCATCTTCAGTGCCCGTATATTCTCCGGAGGCTCAAAGACAAACTAAAATTTTAACGCCAAAAGAAAATAAGCCGTTGCCGCCACAAAACGGTCAAACGCCGGAGCCGGTTAATATCCCGCCCCGCAAAGACGCAGCAATCCCTAAACCTACCCAACATGCTGACCCTTTGCCGGAAATGCGCACCACGCCTAAAGCCAATAGCATTATTCCCAAACAAAAGGCAGAACCCATACGTATAGGCGATTAGGATACCCTCATTATTTTAATAACCAAAAATTAATTTTATACCCCAAAAAGGCGTAATTATTCAGCGTAATTTCGCACAAATATTTTATACAGCATGGCACTTATCAAATCAATATCCGGCATCAGAGGCACCATTGGCGGCGTGCCGGGCAGCAACCTCACTCCTTTAGATATAGTAAAATTTACCATTGCTTATAGCGCATGGGTAGCAACAAACGGAGAAGATAATAAAAACATAGTAGTAGGGCGCGATGGCAGAATATCTGGCAAAATGGTGATAGACTTAGT
>RGMU01000260.1 GCA_010021705.1 Chitinophagia bacterium
TATGCTATCTGCAAGCGAGGCTATATAGTAGCCACCACTTGCTGCATAGTCGCCCATGCTAACCACAATGTGTTTTTTCTGCTGCAATAGCGTTAGCTCCCTCAATATCACTTCAGACGCTAACGCACTACCACCCGGAGAGTTGATGCGCAAAACAACCGCCTTAACGCTATCGTTATTTTTTATTTTTCTTATCTCTTCACAAAAATTTTTAGATGCTATTTGGTCGTCATCTGTTTGTTGTCCGTCCACTATGCTACCTTCTGCCACCAATACCGCTATTTTGTTAGTTGCTTTTATGGAAAGGTCTATATGCTTAGAGGCATAGTCATTGAGGGTAATGTATTTTATATCCTTGCCCACCTTGTCTTTCATGGCTGCTTCCACTTGGTCCCAATAGTATAATGCCGTTACCATTTTATTGTTAAAGGCATCACTGGGAAAGTTGATAGCTTGTTGATAGGCTAATTTATGTAGTGTAGCAGTGTCCGATTTGGTAAATTCAGCGGCGGCAAGCAGGTATTCGCTCCACATACCGTTTATAAGTTGGGTGATTTGGAGGCGATTGGGTTCGCTCATTTTATCGGCACGGAAAGGCTCTGTAGCACTTTTGAACTTTCCGGCATAAAATATTTCCGGTTGAATGTCTAATTTGTCTAACAAGCCTTTGTAAAAGGCTAATGTAGCAGCCATACCTTTGTGCTCTAAGTCTCCGCTGGGATTTAGGTAAATGGCTGTGCCTGCTGAAGCCACATAAT
This sequence comes from Chitinophagia bacterium, assembly GCA_010021705.1. Lineage (GTDB taxonomy): Bacteria > Bacteroidota > Bacteroidia > Chitinophagales > Chitinophagaceae > RGMU01. The sequence continues at coordinate 759 of RGMU01000260.1, forward strand.
AAGCTCGCTGCGATATAACTTCTCCGTAGCTAACAATAAACTTACCCGACTTCTTAAAGCTCACTAATGCCTCTCTTAACTGCTGTAGTGTAGCCCATGAATTGCGGGCATTATTCAGCTTGAGGTAGATACCCTTTATTTCGCTGTTATTTTTAGCATCTTCTATGGTTTTGCAGGTATTGTAAAGCCCTGTTTTAAGGTCAGATTCGTCATCTAACACCGCCAATTCATTGCTCTCGTCATTCTCCTTTATCCTGTCCGACAGGTCAATTACCAACACATTGCCTTCTTTTGACTTGCCTCCTTTTACGCCACCCGATACTGCAGCAGCAATTCCCGCCACCACTATAATAAAGATGAATATCATAAAAAGACCGCCCACAATATTTGCCAACATGGACGCAAAAAACATCTTAAAAAACTCTTTCATACAGCTATATAAAAATACTTGAATTAAAGCAGGCACAAAGCTATGCAACTATTTTTTGAAAAACGGAAATTTAACGTTTTTGAGGTAATTGTTAAGGGTGAATGGTTAATTATTAATAAGGGGCATCATACATCATACCTAAATCTTATCTTTGCAAAAACTACCCATAATTACATATCCACGCCTCATTAACCATTATAAATTAACCATTGACAGACGAATATTTTATGCAGCAGGCACTCAAACAAGCCCAAGAAGCTGCACGGCAAGGTGAAGTGCCCGTGGGGGCTGTGGTAGTGAGCAACGGCAAAATAATAGCAAAAGCGCACAATCAGGTAGAACTGCTGTGCGACAGTACCGCCCATGCTGAAATATTGGCACTCACCGCAGCCTATCAGGCATTGGGTAGTAAATATCTACCTCATGCAACGCTTTATGTAACCTTAGAACCATGCCTCATGTGTAGCGGTGCCCTATATTGGGGGCAGATAGGACGTATAGTATATGGCGCAGAAGACATTAAAAACGGCTATCGCAAATTTACCGCACACCACCACCCGTTTCACCCCAAAGCCACCATTGAAGGCGGTGTATTGGCAGCCGAATGTGCACAACTATTAAAATCCTTTTTTGCAGCATTACGATGACTTGGCACACCCTACCCCATTCTCTGCCCCATTTGCCAACCAACCAAATTATAGCCTGCATGGCAGGCGATAAACCCATATCTATCCTGTTGCTCAACGGTAAGCTATTTGCTTTTGCAGCCAACTGCCCCCATGCCGGTGCTCCGCTTTGCGAGGGCTATGTAGATGCCAAAGGCAGTATTGTGTGCCCGCTACACTTCTATAAATTTGACCCCAAAACCGGCAGAAGTGCCGGAGAAGACGGCTACAAACTATCCACTTACCCCACACAAATAAACGAAGACGGCAGTATAATGGTTTATGTATAATCACAGCAGCTTCCCCAAAATGGAAGGCGCGAGTGCATATAGAATTACTCTATGCCATTTATCTCCGCCTCACTTAGCCCGGTTAAGGTTATAATAGCAGCCACAGCCATGCCCATAGCCTTACAATTCTTTGCTGTATTAAGCATGGCTTGTTTTGCGCCCTTTTCCATCCCCTCCTGCAAGCCCTTCTCCATTCCCTCCTGTAAGCCTTCAGCCTTGCCTTCCGCCTTGCCCTTTTCTATGCCTATTTTTTCTCCCTCCTGCAAGCCTTCTATTCGCCCTTCTATTCGCCCTTCTATTCGCCCTTCTACTTTACCGGTGTCATGGGCTGTTCTGTTGCTACCGTCAATTTCTCGCACTGTTTTTAGGTAGGCATCATGTGCTTTGCGCTCCGCATGGTCTAACAACAAATGGTGCACCACATCTTCAGCCTGCTTCACCTCCGGTGATAGCTTTATGCGCGGCTTCTTGGGCAACTTATCATTGACAAACAAATACATCCATGCGTCTATTTGCTGCCTTAAATGACCGTCAAAATTGCTTAAAGCTATGATAATAAATTTTGGAAATAAATC
>RGMU01000027.1 GCA_010021705.1 Chitinophagia bacterium
AATGAACCGCCAAAGCAACCTACCGGTGTGCGCTTAGCAGCCACTATCACTACTTTTTTCATTTTACAATACTTTTTTAAGTGGTGCGAAAGTAATATATCACAGCTTAATACTGTGTTAAGTAATTATAATCAATAAGTTTGACTAATAGGCATGTAAAAAGAGTGCGTTACGGCACTCTTTTTATACATAAGAAAATATAAAATTTAAGCTATTATATCTAATGAGACTCTTCTCCGGGTCTTAATGGGGTAACTTGTGGAATAAAGTCATTTCCATTGCCATCATCCTTATAATCATAAGGCCAGCGGTGTACTTCAGGTATTTCACCGGGCCAGTTACCATGTCCGGGATTTATAGGAGTAGTCCATTCTAAAGAGTTAGCTCCCCAAGGATTTGGGGTGGTAAGTTTTTTACCATAGAAAATGCTCATAAAGAAATTAACTACAAACATTAATTGACCAAAGAAAACAATTAAAGCAACAATACTTATAAATACATTTATCTCGCCAAAGTGCTTAAAAGATTCCCAAGCTGAAAAATCGTAATAACGGCGAGGCATACCGGCTATACCTTCATAGTGCATAGGCCAGAAGATAAGATAAGCACCAATAAAGGTTATGAAGAAGTGGATGTAGCCTAAAGTGTTGTTCATATACCTGCCATACATTTTAGGAAACCAATGGTATATACCGGCAAACATACCAAAGAAGGCAGAAACACCCATTACTATATGGAAGTGAGCCACCACAAAGTAAGTATCATGCAAGTGAATATCTAATGCAGAATTTCCTAAAAATAATCCGGTTAATCCACCAGAGATGAAGAGAGAAACGAATCCAATAGCAAACATCATGGGTGGATTTAAGCGAATGTTGCCTTTCCATATTGTAGTAAGCCAGTTAAATACTTTTACCGCAGAAGGAACGGCAATTAAAAGTGTTAAAAGTACAAATATACCACCTAAGAAAGGACTCATACCGGTAACAAACATGTGGTGCGCCCAAACTAAGAATGCTAAAAGGGTAATACCAATAAGCGATAAAATCATGGCAAAGTAGCCAAAGATAGGTTTACGGCTATGAGTGGAAAGTACTTCAGAAGCCATACCCATACCCGGTAGCATGATGATATAAACTTCAGGATGCCCTAAGAACCAGAACAAGTGTTGATATAGAATGGCAGAACCACCGATATGTGGAAGGGCTTTACCACCAATGAATATTTCAGAAAGATAGAAACTTGTGCCAAAATTGCGGTCAAATATCAATAATACAAAACCTGAAAATAGTACGGGGAACGAAAGTACGCCTAACACTGCAGTAAACAATAGTGCCCAAACAGTAAGTGGCATACGGGTCATGGTCATACCTTTGGTACGCATGTTTAATATGGTAACTATATAGTTTAAGCCTCCTAAGAGAGAAGAAACCACAAACAATGCCATACTTAGCAGCCATAAATCCATACCCACACCCGAACCCATTGAGGCTTCTTTAAGCGCACTAAGGGGTGGATAAGTAGTCCAACCACCGGATGCAGGACCGGTAGTAACGAATAATGAAACAAGCATTAATATACTGGAAAGAAAGAAAAACCAATAAGAAAGCATATTCATAAAAGGGGAAGCCATATCACGGGCACCTACTTGCAGTGGTATAAGCAAGTTGGCGAAAGTTCCGCTTAACCCTGCTGTAAGTACAAAGAATACAAGTATTGTACCGTGCATGGTAATTAAACCATAATAAAACTCAGCCGATAATTTACCGCCTTTAGCCCAATCGCCTAAAAATTTTTCCATGATAGGAAATGTGCTGTTAGGAAAGCCTAATTGAAGACGGAAAAATACCGACATTAAAGCTCCTATAATAGCCCATATCATACCTGTGATAATGAATTGTTTAGAAATTATCTTATGGTCTTGGCTGAAGATATATTTCCAAATAAAATGCTGCTCATGGTGTTCATGGTCGTGATGGTCGGCATGATGAGCATCATGTGCTACGGCTGCATCGTCTTTTAGTACTGCTTCGTTAGTCATTGCCTTGTTATATTAATATTAACTTTTTTAATGATTGCTACTAAACAAAAAATGTTTGCTTGAGTGAATTAATTTTTAGTGATACCGGGTGCTTTATGGGTAGAATCTGTTGGAAGTACTGCGGGCTTAGTCGGCTCTGTGGGAGCGGCAGGAGTAGCATTAGCAACATAATAAGCTTTTTGTGAAGCCATCCACTTATTATATTCTGTTTCCGTTTCTACAATAACCGTCCCTCTCATAGAATAGTGCCCTTTACCGCACATTTGGTCGCATGAAATTTCATACACAAAATCTGCATTATGCGTCAGTCGCTTCATGCTGTCTGTAGTAATGGTAGGTGTAAACCACATAGTAGTAGTGATACCGGGCACAGCATCCATTTTAAGACGGAAGTGTGAAAGACCTACGTCATGAATTACATCACGAGAACCTATAAGCAATTTCACCGGCTTACCCACTATTAAGTGTAACTCACCACTTTGTGAAATAATATCATCAGCATTGTGAGGGTCTGTCCAATCCATACCTAAAACATTATTAGCGTCATCTATTTTTCTAAAATCACGCTTACCTAATTCATTGTCTTTACCTGGATAGCGAATAATCCAGTTAAATTGTTTACCTACAACTTCTACTACAGCTGCATTTGGAGGGGCAACAGACGTTACGGTAAACCAGTTTTTAAGACCAATAGCAACCAATACAGCCATTGCAAGTGCCGGAACTGTTGTCCATAAAGCTTCTAATTGATTGCTATGCGCAAAAAAGAAAGCAGTACGGTTTTCAGAAGCCTGATATTTATACGTAAACCAAAATAAAAGAGTTTGCGTAATAAAAAATACAATACCCGTTACCACTATTGTAACACTATACATTTTATCGTATTCCCTTCCGGACTCAGAAGCAGATATAGGCAATAACATATCTTTAAAGTAGTTATGGCAAGCCCATATACCAATCATACCAAATATAAAGGTTATACACATTAGTATAGCCAATGCTTTATTAGCTTGTTTCCTTGATTCCGCTTCGCCTCTGATGGTGGCAGCATAGTCGCTGGCTTTGCCTATTTGATAAAGAACGACAAAAACCAATACAAACAATACCGTGCTTAATAGTCCCGACATAAAGTCTCCAGTTTATATCTAATTAATTAATTTATTTGTGTTTCTAAAAATGTATGGTGTAATCGGTGATAATTAAGAAATTACTACTGTTGATTCCTTTACCAAAATATTGTTATTGGCTATCAACGAAGCTTTGCTTAGCGTATTAGATACCGTAAATATCAATAAACCAATGAAGCCCATGAAAATACCCATTTCAAAAAATCCTATGTGCCAATGAGATTTCAATGGACCCGGCATAATCATTTGGAAATAGTCTAACCAGTGTCCAAAGATAATAACCATTGCCATAAACGTTACCGTAAAGTAGTTACGCTTGCTTGGACGAGCCATTAAAATTAAAATTGGCATGATGAAGTTAATAATAAAGTTGGCGTAGAAGATAACACTATAAGGTCCTTGTTGACGCAACTTAAAGTAAATGGTTTCATCTGGAATGTTGGCATACCAAATAAGCATATATTGAGCAAACCATAAATAAGTCCAGAAGATACTAAAGGCAAACATAAACTTACCTAAATCGTGCATGTGCTCTTTGTTAACAAGCTCTAAGTTACCTTGATTTTTAAGATATACTACCCAAAGCAGTATCATAGACATACCACTCACAAACGCACTTGCAAAAGAATACCAGCTAAATAGCGTAGAATACCAATGAGGTTGAATGCTCATTACCCAAAACCAAGGGGTGGTGCTCATTTGTGATAAGCCATACACTATAAGGAATAGCCCTGAAAGACGGAACATTTTCCAATATATCTTGGTGTCATTCACCGGTGCACTTTCTTGTGCAATGGACATGGCTCTAAAGCGCAAACCAAAAAACGACCATAAAGCTACCGTTACCACAGAAAAGCCCACAAACATGCCGGTATTTAAAAACGAAGCCTTGCCTAATAGTATTTTATCCGTTCCGGGTGTAACCCATGGATAAATAGGGTTATTGCCATGTGAGTCTCTAAAGGTAAATACAATGGTGCAAGTAATAAGTAAGGCAATAGTACCAAATATCCATACATTAGCACCAATAGCCTCCGGTACGCGTCTAAATGCCACTATCCATGCTCCTTGCGCTAATGAAGTAGCCGATTGAATAAATATGCTTACACCGGTAATGAAGGTAAAAAAAACGGCATTGTGTAGCAATACTGCCCAAAAACGCGTTTTATCGTAGTCTGAACTATGAGCATTGCTTACAAGCGTTATATAACCGCCTATCACAGCGAGAAGTCCTGCACCTATCAGCATTAAGGAGGTGTTGCGCAACCTCGCCGGTACTACAAAATTATCTGTCATTTTATGCTTTAATTTATGCTGAATTTACTTAATTAATGTTGATATGTTTCTTAGTGAGCTTTATGTTTTGAGTGTGTGGGTTTGGCAGGTTTTTCTTTTGCCATATCCGGCTTAGGAGCGGCGGTGGTAGCAGAAGCAACCGGAACAGCGGCTTTAGGCATATCCTCATGCTTCATAGAATCTGCACTTGCCATGGCAGGTGTAGCAGATGCTAAAAAGGTAAAAGGGTCGCCTCCGTTTTCTGATTGCATTTTTTTAATATAGGCTATCACCATCCAACGCTGTGCATACTCTAATTGGCTTGCATAAGCACCCATCATGTTTTTGCCGTATAGTATGGCTGCATACATTTGTCCAACGGGCATGTGCAAATATTTACCGTCTTTAAAGTTGGCAGGCATGGCTGCAAATTTACCGCTGGTATAGAGTGGTCCCTGACCGTCTAAGTTTGTTCCATGGCATATTCCGCAATATATATTAAACAAACGCTTACCTTCAGCCATTTGGTCGTCATTAAAACGAAGCGACGTAGTGTACGTTTTGTATGCCATTGAGTCGTTTTCCATAAGATGGTCAGGTAAGGCGTGACCAACGGCTATAGCACCCGGAACAGGAGGACGGCTTGTTTGGCTATCGCTAAAGTTAGGGTTAGAGGTATAAGCATCATAAGCCCGTGAATAAGTCATATCAGGGGCATAAATATACCCGGGTGTGCGCCTCATATAGCCGGAGTTGCAAGCCGTAATGCCTAACATTAACCCTATACTTGCTACCAATATGCTTTTTATAGACTTCATATTTTGTTTCTAAATTTTACTTTTTGGTTTTACCGCTTAATGCTAAATAAAAATAAGTCTGTGTGTTTCTTGTAATAAGTATTAAGCGTTAAGCAGTTCGTATTGTTCTTTTTTATCCCAACTGCCATACCACCAACCTTCTTCAGCCATTTGAACTGATGTTTCAATAGCATGTGTTGACTTTAGAAATTGTACAGCTTCTGCTTCAGCGGCACTGTTGTTTATATCTAATACCAATACAAAAAGGTCATCACTTTGACGGGGATGGAAAACGTGTTTTTTTACACCCGGCATAATTTGGTTAAGATAGCAAAAAGTAAGCACCATACCCACCGCAGCAAAAAGTACTGTTAACTCAAACGTTACGGGTATCCAAGCGGGAAGCGCAAAGTGAGGCTTACCACCATAATTTATGCTCCAGTCTGCTGTGTATATCCATGATATAAAGCCTACCGCAGTAGAAGTACCGCATAAAGCGTATATAAAACCGGCAATATGCAGGTCTGTTTCTTTTAGCCCTAAAGCAACATCTAAGCCATGCACCGGAAACGGAGTGTAAACGTCATGGAGCTTAAATCCGCTTTTGCGTACTTTGCTTACTGCCTTAAATAGCACTTCTTCGTCATCGTAAGCAGCTACTGCAAATTTTTTTATTGCCATTGTTCAGGTAATTTATGCTTAATTACTTATGAATAATTATTGTTGGTTAACGTTGGGATAAGGTAAAATTAAGAATAATGATGTGCAGGTGCATGTTCTTCTTCATCATGGTGTGCGTGGGCATCATGTACGAAAGTCTCAAGCGATTTATCTTCCTGTGGCAACATTTTAGCCTTAAAGTTTTCACCGCTTGTTTTCAATACAAACTTAATTTCCGAAACTGCTATTACAGGGAAGTATTTAGCAAATAAGAAATAACAAGTGAAGAACAATCCAAATGTACCCAAATAGAAGCCCATTTCAGGCCATGTTGGATTATAGTAAGACCAACTACCGGGTATGAAATCGCGATAAGTAGAAGTTACAATAATTACAAAACGTTCAAACCACATACCAATGTTTACCACTATGGACATGATAAAGGTGAATGGAATGTTACGGCGTAGTTTCTTAATCCAAAACAACTGTGGAGAAACCACATTGCAAGTCATCATTGCCCAATAGCTCCACCAATATGGACCTAAAATACGCCATTGGAAGGCTGCCATTTCACCCCAGTTTTGACTATACCAAGCTATGAACAACTCTGTTAAATAAGCGATACCTACTATAGAACCCGTAAGTACTATAATTTTATTCATGGCTTCTAAGTGCCCAATGGTAATGTAGTCTTCTAATTTTAAGATAGTACGCGTAACAACCAAAAGCGTGTTCACCATCGCAAAGCCGGAGAATACCGCACCAGCCACAAAGTATGGAGGGAATATGGTAGTGTGCCAGCCCGGTATAACCGATGTAGCAAAGTCAAAAGATACTATCGTGTGTACAGAAAGTACTAACGGCGTTGACAAACCGGCAAGTACTAAGGCTAATGCCTCTTGACGCTGCCAATTCTTAGCCGTACCTGTCCAACCAAAAGAGGCTAAGCCATATAGCTTTTTACGAAGGTTTGTTTTAGCTCTGTCGCGTACTAAAGCAAAATCGGGTATTAAGCCGGAATACCAAAATAATAAAGATACGGTAAAGTATGTAGAAATGGCAAATACGTCCCAAAGAAGCGGAGAGTCAAAGTTGGGCCATAATGGACCACGTGTATTAGGCAATGGTAACACCCAAAAGCCGTCCCACACCCTACCCATGTGCCATATTGGGAACTGACCCGCACACATTACGGCAAAAATAGTCATGGCTTCAGCTGCGCGGTTTACACCTGTACGCCAACCCTGACGGAATAGCAAAAGAATGGCAGAAATTAGCGTTCCTGCGTGACCAATACCTACCCACCACACGAAGTTGGTAATGTCCCAACCCCAGCCAATAGTACGGTTTACGCCCCATGTGCCTAATCCCCAATATACCGACCATGTAACGGAAAATACACCGAACAGTAGCAAGGCTACGGCAAAGAAAAAGCCCACATACCACATGCGTCCCGGAGCGCGCTCAATAGGCGCAATTATATCTTCCGATACCTGATGATAGTCTTTATCACCATCTACTAAAGGCTCCCTTACAAACGATTCGTACTTTAAATGCATAGCACGTTTTTAATATTTATTTTAATACTATCGGCTTTCGCTTCAGTTTATATTCAAAAAATAGTTTTTATCTACTTATACCATTAGATGTGGTCGGCTAAGAAGCCATTTTTCTTTTCATCATTTGCTACTATTTCGGCAGTATTGCGCACTCTTGCCAAATAGTTAATGCTTGGCAATGTGTGTATATGCTCTAACACATAATACAGACGCTCCGGCTGCTCTTCATTACGCACTTTATGAATGGCACTTGTGGCATCATTAATATTACCAAATACAATAGCATCAGTTGGGCAAGCGGTTTGACAAGCCGTTTTTGCTTCGCCATCCCTTAATACTCGTCCCTCTTTCTTAGCCACTAACTTAGCCTCTTGCAAACGCTGAACACAGAAAGTGCATTTTTCCATTACCCCACGGCTACGCACCGTTACATCAGGGTTCAATACCATGCGGGTAAGGTCATCGTTTATGTCGTCTCTACGATAGTCTTCAAAAACGTTATCTGCAAAACAGTCTGCACCGTTCCAATCCAACCAGTTGAAGTGCCTTACTTTATAAGGACAGTTATTAGCGCAATATTTAGTACCAATACAGCGGTTATACGCCATTTGGTTTAACCCTTCGCTGCTGTGGTTGGTAGCCGATACCGGGCATACGTTTTCGCATGGCGCATTATCGCAATGCTGGCACAGCATAGGCTGGAATATGGTTTGGATGCTATCCGGGTCATCTGGCATACCGCTAAAGTAACGGTCAATACGCATCCAGTGCATTTCATGCGATTTGGCTACGTGTTCTTTACCCACTACAGATACGTTATTTTCTGCTTGGCAACCCACCACGCATGCACCACAACCGATACACGAGTTAAGGTCTATAGACATACCCCACTTTAAACCGGGATATTCATAGTTAGGATATAAAGTACCCTCTTTGCGATAGTTTTCATTCATTGTACTATCAGCAAGTGCCACATGCCCTTCATGTTCTTCTTCGTCTATGGCGGGGTCTTGTGCAAATTCTTTTATTTCATGACCGCGCTCTTTAAGAAGCACTTTAGGGTCATGTTGAAACTCTGCCAATGTAAACTCATGCACCACAGGGCGAGCCTCATAGTTATAGTGAGTTTGCGTTTGCGCTACTTCAAATTTTTTGTCGGTTTTAGCTACCTTGCCTGCTGTATAAGGTTCAATATTAGCTCCGTTGTATGTAGCAAATGGATAGGCATTTTTACCACCCATACCGGTAGCATCACTTGCAGCAGCCCTACCTACCGTCTCTATACGACCATAGCCTGCCGCCACTGCTACCACATCATTGTGCATACCGGGCACCACTATTATTGGCAATTCCACAGTGTAACCATTTGCAGCCGTTAGGCTAACAACTGCTCTTTTTGGCTCTACTTCGTTAATACCGGTTAACTCTGCACCTAATGAAGTTGCCATTTTGGGGGATACGCAAGCGTAGTTGTCCCAAACTGCTTTTGTAATTGGGTCAGGCATTTCATGCAACCATGGATTGTTGCTCCATGCGCCGCCATGCCCCATACCTATTTTTTGATAAATGGCTATTTCCGTACCTTGTACTTTTTTAGCCATCACCTTTTCAATGGCGGGAGCCACATTACCCACAAAGGTAGCCGTACCATTAGGCATATCGCCTTGCGGTTGCACTAAACCTTCTTGTATAGCCAGTTCAAAGGCAGTTAATCCTCCTAATTTAGTAGTCCAATAGCTTTTCCAAAAATCGCCATAAGTCATCGTTTCTCCCGCCCATAGCATAAGAGAGTCTTGGAACGCCCTTGTCTTAAACAAAGGTGCGATACCCGGTTGAATAAGACTAAAGTAACCTGTTTTAGGCTCTGCATCGCCCCAACTTTCTAAATAGTTGTGGTCAGGAATAATGTAATCGCATTTTGCAGCCGTTTCATCAACCCTTTCTGCAAATGACACTTTTAGAGGCACTTTAGCAAGTGCTTCGTTGAATTTTTTGTCAAAATAGTCGTAGCAAGGATTTACACCGTAGAAAAACACACTTGCAACACTTCCTGCGCCCATAGCATCTGTTAAGGCTGCCATTTCATTATCTAACCCTTGACGATAGTTGCTGGTAGTAGCCCAGTTTACTGTATTGCCATTTGCCAATATTTTATCGTTGATGGCATTCACTATTACTTGCGTGTTAACATCATTGCTACCGCACACCACTAAGCCGTTGCCTTTTTTTAGGTCAGCTGCTGCCTGTGCTACAAGTTCGTTTAGCTTTTTAGATGGCAGTGCCACTTTTGCACCACCTGTAATTTCATTATATAATGCTGCAACTACCATACCCATTTCAGACGGCTTGCAAGTGGCTCTTTCGTCAGCCGCAGCACCGGTAATGGTTTGTATGCTTTCAACTTGGTAGTGCTTAGTTAGTTTAATATTTTTTGCATTTAGCTTTCTTCCTTTAGAATAGCCTTTTGCAAACTCTATAGGCGACAACCATGTACCTAAAAAGTCGGCACCAAGGCTCACAATAGTTTGTGCTTTTTCAAAATGGAAAGTAGGTAGCGTTCTTTTGCCATAGCAAGCCTCGTTGGCAAGTAACATACCGGAATAGCTAATGGCATCGTAAAATACATGCTTAATATTAGGATATTTAGCTAAAAACTTAGCAATAACCTCTTTAGTGGTAGGACTCATTAGGCTACTTGTAACTAAGCAACCGTTTCCTTGTCCTATTTTTGATTTTATCGCCTGGTCAATATCCTCAAATTTCATTTCAGCCACCGGCATTTTAGCATCCTTTTGAGGCTTACCGGGGAAGCGAGCACGTGCTTTATCATATAAATTGAGCACAGATGCTTGCACGCGGGCACTTGTACCGCCTTGCGTAATTTTTGACTGTGGATTACCTTCTATTTTGATAGGTCGTCCATCGCGTGTTTTGATTAAAATAGCACAATAGTCGCCACCATCATTAAAAGTGGAAGCATAAAAATTGGGCACGCCCGGTATTATATCTGCCGGCTTAATGGCATAAGGTATGGCTGTACGTACCGGCATTTCACAACCTGCAACTACGGTGGCTGCTAAGGTGCTGAAACCTAAAAACTTTAAGAAGTCGCGGCGGGGTGTAGTGGCTGCCATTAGCTCTCCGGAAAGATCGTAAGGTAAATCTTCCTTAAATTCATTTTCAGATGAATTTGCCGGAACATCCCTATTGTTCCACTCCTCCACACTTGACCAATATTGTTTTTTAGACATATATTTATTCAAAATTCAAATAGTCAACATTTAGTTTTTCTACACCCTGCCATTGTAAGCCGGTATGTATAGTTTTCATTTATAATGGGCTTATGTATTAGGTTTGCAATAACGAGTGTTAATAGTGGCACTTTTGGCATTCCAAACCACCAATATCTTCAACCGTTACTTTTTCACGCTTGCCTGATTTAAGCTCGTCCTGATATTTTGTAAATATCTTATAATAGCCATTATCAAACTTCACTTCTGTTTGTCTGTGGCAGTTAATACACCAGCCCATTGACAATGGAGAAAATTGATAAACCTCATCCATTTCCTGAATTTGACCATGACAGCGTTGGCACTGAATTTTACCTACGCTAACGTGTTGCGCATGGTTGAAGTAAACGTGGTCAGGCAAATTGTGTATTTTCACCCATTTGATAGGCGTGGCAGCAATGTTGCCGTTTTTGTCTAATTTATATTTTTTTGCAACAGGGTCCCATCCTGCATATTTATATAGTAGTTGTATTTGCTCTGTACCGTTAATCTTTTTGCCTTCGGCAGTTACCAACGGATGGTCTTTATCACCGGTGTATTCGCTTATTTGCTTATGGCAGTTCATACACACATTGGTAGATGGTATCATAGAGTGTTTACTCTTCTCTGCCGAAGAGTGGCAATATAAGCAGTTGATTTGATTGATACCTGCGTGAACGGTGTGGGAATAGAAAATAGGCTGCATAGGCTCGTAGTTTTGCATACGCCCCATGTTAATGGCACCATTCACCATCCAATAACCAGCCGTAATAAATATTAAAATGGCAGCAAGTGTTATAAACACTTTGTTGCGAATTAAAGGAATTTCTTTTGTGTTGGTAATACCTGCTTTTTCATTGGCAGCACGCTTTAGGCTTTGGTTTGCCTTGCGAAGAATAACAGCTAATACTAAAAGTGAAATAGTAATAATGAAATAAACCATTCCGTTGCCATCATCTTGTGTAGCTTTTACACCACCGCCATCGTCTTTTTTAACGGGTGGTTCATATTTGTTTACATAGTCTAATATGGCATCAATTTCCTCATGTGTAAGTTGAGGGAATGCAGTCATCGCTGTTTTATTCCATTTAG
>RGMU01000261.1 GCA_010021705.1 Chitinophagia bacterium
TAAGGTTGGTATCTGCCAAAGGCTTGCTATCAGGGCTAAACACCAATACCTGCGGATAGCCTTTATCCCTTGCACAGTGCAGCGAGTCTAAAAGAGCTTTGTTTTTATTGGTAGGGCTAAAGTTTATCCGCAAATACACAAACGAGTCAATAGACTGAAACAACGGCTGCAACTGCCTGTCTGCTCCCACCGACCACAAATCCCAATCACCGCCCACCACCACAAATAGCTTTTTGTGGCTTGCCTTTGCTTTACTTTTTGCCTCTTCCCACTGCGCTTCTGCATTATAATAAGGGCAAAATATGCAATTCTTCCACAGAGGTTTGTTGTTTTGCTGTGCATAAACTATCTTTGAACCTGAAAAAAGTATTGCTAAAAAGACTACTATTTTTTGCATAGCACGTCAAAGTTAGCTTTTATTGCTTATTGTTCATAAAAAAACACCATTTTCGGTAATGAGCCACCTAAACAAACTTGTTTTATGCCTGTTCATCATAGCTACTACAGCACTAATAGCCGTTTCTTGCCGGAAAAGCTACCGTTGCCTTTGCTCTTACAACAATGCCACAAAAATGGACAAGCCATTAGGCAAGCAGGTTAGAAAAGACGCAGAAGACGAGTGTAACGGCTATGAAAGCACCGTTACCGGAGAAAAATGGACTTGCACCATTTATTAACACTGTCACTGTAATTACAGTTTAGCATCCAACACGCTAAACACTAAGTGCCTTAAAAATATGGTAATGTTTTGAAAGTGTTTATCACCACCATAATCTGTTAAGCGGGGTAGGTTGTCCTTAAAGTATATTTGGTGGTGGGCAGTTTCTATCAGTGTGCTTGCCAATGAATGCGGATAAGGGTATGTAGGGGCATAGTCGGTAAACAGGAGTGCTATGTGGTGGCATAAATCTTTATACGGCATAAAAAGCATAGCTTTATTGTCTTCGGTAATGTGTTTGGTTAGGTAACTTTTCACCCCTTCTGCTACCACAATACGGTGTAGTTGCTCTTTGGGTATGTGTTCTATGGTGTGAGCATCTTTATCGTGAAAAGTGAGCAAATTAATTACGGTATGTATCTTTTGCTTAGTGTCTGCCATATTATTGGTATGAAATGCAATTTGATAGTCCATCCATGTCCAAAACCATGTGGTAAGGTAAGTAAGTAGGCGGTGTTTATTTTCAAAATAGCGGTATATGCCGGCTTCTGTAGTGCCTATGGATTGTGCCAATTTTTTAAAAGTAAACTCTTCAAACCCTATATCATAAATCATATTTATACCGTGCTTTAATATATTTTTTCCTAAAGCAGATGTTTCAGGGTCGCGTAAATAAAGAGCAGGGTTTACTTTAATTTGGAGTTGTACTATCATATATGCCTTAAATTTTCGGTAAAGATAATATGCTATTATTAATGATAGTAATGCTATTTATTATAGATGGGTTTCTACTATAATGATGATGGCAATATTTGTATCTCTCGGTAATATTCGTTACCATTGTCCTTAATTTTTAACCAAGTATATTCTAAAGCAAGACACATGGAAAATCTTAGTTTATCGCAAGCAGCAGCAGAGTTAATAGCTCAGTTTGAAGGCTTTAGGGCAAATCCTTATTTGGATTCTGTGAATATACCCACAATAGGGTATGGCACTACATTTTATGAAAATGGCAAAAAGGTAGCATTAGGCGACCCACCGGTTACTAAAGATAGGGCAATGAGTTTAATGTTAAACTATTTGAATGTGCACACCCTGCCCACCTTCAAGGCTAATATAAAAGTGCAACTTCAACAGCATCAGGTAGATGCACTGGCATCGCTGGCTTATAATATTGGCAATCAGGCTTTTAAAGACTCAAGTGTGTTGAAAGACCTTAATAACAATATTACCTCCGGTGCGTCATTAGAAGCACATTGGAAGGCTTGGAACAAAGCCCAAGGTAAGGTATTGCAGGGCTTGGTTAACAGAAGAGAGAAAGAATGGCACTATTTTGTGAATGGTAAATTATAGTGGCTAAAAACGGTAATTACTTCTTATCGCCCGCTTCTTGTTGAGGTTCTTCTTCCGTAGTAAGGTTGATGTTGTTACGCTGTGCAAAGTCTTTTTGCTCTTTAAAAAAGGTTTTGATGTACGGTTCTTCTTTTTTCTCTTCTTCTTTTAGCTTATCGGTAAAGTTTTTCTTTATTACTGAGGTGGCGCGCACATCAATTTGCTCATAAGGAGTAATGATAGTGTTTATCAGTTGCTTGTGGAATTTTAGTATGTTAAATACAGCACCTCTTAGCCGTATTGAACTGCCGGTATCTTTCATGTTTTTTACTATATTTAGGTGGGCATTCACATAGTTTTCCCACTCTTTACGGTAAGGCGTTAATTCGGTATATTTTATAGTGCCGGCATCAGCCTTGTATAGAATTTTATGCCATTCATGGTGTAGCTTTTTTAGGCTATCAAGCGTTACAACGAGTTGATCATTAATACTTACCGGTGTTACCTCTTCTGCCTCCTGTGCGTGCACGGCAGATAAAAAACCGGTTAAAGATAGCATTAGCAATGCTGCGGAGATAATAAATTGCTTCACCATAATTTGTATTTTTTTTAGGTACAAAAATACTTATTTTCCATAAGTGGAGTATTATTTTTATATCAATTCGCTATGCAGCTAATTATTCTTTGTCGTCCTCATCACTATCGGCATT
>RGMU01000262.1 GCA_010021705.1 Chitinophagia bacterium
GATAATCCCGCGTAGTATTTACCTTACCACCACTTGTATATCTGCATTGTCCTCTTTTTTTAAGTTCTACTTCATAGGTTAAAAGATGTTTGTAAACTGCCGGATATTCTTTTTCTAAGGTTTTATGCGCTCCAAAAATTACAGTGATAACCCAATAATTAGCCCAGTTAGCCTTGTATTTTTGTATGTCTCTGCCGCGTAAAATGGGTCGTATAATATCGGCAGATTTTGGGTCTTCGGCTACCAATTCGTCGCGTTTGGCTTGGTCTATTATAAAGGCTTCGTTCAAGCCGGTAATCACCCCTCTATATATGTTAATATCCCAGTCTTTTAGGGGTATGCCTATTTTTTCTACCTTTTGTTTTATGTCTTGCGCTATGGGAGGCAGCAGCACCCAGCTACCTTCGGTAAAGCGGGTGGGCAGGGCATATCGGCTAAAATAAAGGCTGGTTTTATCTATGCTGTAGTCTTTTCCGGCGGTGCAGGCAAGGGTATCTTTTTCATATTTTGCTTTGGTAAATTGCAATATGTTTACATCTACGGTAGCTGATTCAAATATTTTATGCCCCGAGAAATCAAATAATAAAGTAGGCTGCGTAACTGTGGAAAAGAATATACGCAATTTTTCTCCATAAGCAGTTCGCATCCATTTATTGCTGGTGATGTAGCACAATATGCCATTGTTTTTTAGCAATTGGTGTCCGCGTTCATAAAACAGCATGTAAATATCACCGGTACGGGCATAAGTGGCGTATTGTTGGTTAGCATAGAGTTCGGCAAGTTTACCGCTGTTGTTTTGCAGTTGTATATACGGTGGGTTACCAATCACAATGTCAAAGCCACTGTTAATACCAAACATATATTTAGGGTCAAACCAGTTGGCTTGTTTGTTTTGGTTATAGGGGTCAAAGTCGGCTATTTTTTGGGCGTTTTGCATATTCCACCCACTGCCGGTTAGTAGGGCTGCTATTTCACCTCTTATTTTTTGCGCCTCTTTTTGGAGTTCTATTTTTCGTTTACGGGTGGTGGCTAAGAAATATTCATGGCGGTTATTTCTTAGCTTTTGTTCTTTGTCGTCCATTCCCACAATGGCTAACTCTTGTGTGGCACTGCTGTGCAGCTTGATAAGCGCATCAGCGGCTACAAATTTGGTTTCTAAGTTGGGCAGGCTTCTAATGCCATAGTTGTCTTCGGGAGTGCCGGTGTCGGTGGTATTTTGGTCAATTACCAAGCTAATAAAGAAGCGCAGCTTGCTAATTTGCACGGCTATGGGTTGCAGGTCTATACCGTATATGCAGTTTTCTATCAGGTATAGCTTGCGGGTGTAGTCAGACTCGTGGTTTTCGTTGTTGAACAGTGTTTCCAATTCGTTTAGCCGGTCTTCAATGGCAGCGGTGGCTCTTTGTCGTAGTAGGTCATCGCTTAATTTTTCTACTATGGTACGGTCGTTTTCTAATTCTTTAATTTTATTGCCTATCATTTTTTCGCGTTGGTATTCGCGCCATAGTTTGTTGTCAGGGTCTATTCTTTGCAGTAACTGCACCATAGCGTGCAATATTCCCATGGGGTATGCACCACTACCACAGGCAGGGTCTAATATGCGCAGTTTATCAATGGCTTCTATGAGTTGATTACGCTCTTGGGTGGTTAATTCAATGGTGTTATTTTCAAAGTTTTCGGTGGTTAAGAGGGTTTTTATTTTATCACTGTATTGGCTACCTATTTGTTGCGTGAGTATGGTTAATAGGCTCTCGTCCACCATATAGCTCACAATTTCACGTGGAGTATAAAAGCTACCGGTATCGTTTCTGGCTGTATTCTGGGTTTCAGGATTGTAACATGCCAATAGATTTTCAAACACTTTACCTAACAATTCAGGGTCTAAAGCTACTTCAATGTCCAAAGTAGTGTTTTCGTTGGTGGTAAATTGATAAGCATTCAGCAAGTGAAAGAGTCCCTTCACTTTATATACTTTCTTTTTTGTGTTAAAGGCTGTATTTAAGTCCACTTCTTTTTCTTGCCCGAAGAACAAATCATCGGGTAATACGGCTGTATGTTTAGGGTTACGGCTAAACCCGTCTATGCAGCCTTCTCCGGGAGTAGAAGCGTCAAAATTGTCGTCTAAGCAGTCAAAAAGTCCACCGTTCAAAAAAGGTATAGTTCTAAATAGCTGACAGGCTTGTTCTTCTGTAATAGTTAGCTTATTGGCATAGCGATAAAGGCTCTTTACGCCATATTCACTTTTGTTGGCTGGGAAATCGCCGTCTTTGGCAAATTTTCGTTCTGTTACCGGCTGATTGAGCGTACCAAAAAATAAATTTTGCAATATAGCATTGTAATAGCCTGAGGCATTAGGCGCGTTAAAATCTTTCACAATTTTAGCAAGCTCATCTGCATCAAACAATGCTTGAGGTAACAGCTTTTTTTGCTTCATAAACCATATAAAAATAACGCGGGTTATAAGGCGAATAAGTTGCTGTGCATTGTTCTTTTCTTTTTTAATGGCATCGGTTTCGTTTGTTTTAATGTGTAGAAAAGGAAAATGCGCTTGCGAGATTGCCCAAAAATACCAATGCGATAGCTCTTGATAAAAATCTTTGTTCAATTTTTCTACACTGAACGCATCTTTAAGGTCATTTAAGCTAAGGTGTAGCCTATTGTCAAATAGCGTTTGTAGGCGATATGCAGCGGTTTTTACTT
>RGMU01000263.1 GCA_010021705.1 Chitinophagia bacterium
CCGGTTTTTCTACCCTACCCTTTTCCTTATACCCTAACCCGGCTACCGACTACCTATACCTGCAATGCCACACCGGCACTGCGGACAAAGCCACGTTAACCGATGTATTAGGGCACAACTTATGGGAAAGTGAAAATTTGCCGGTGAATTGTGCCATACCATTAGCGGGGTTGCCAAGAGGTGTGTATTTTGTGCATGTTATTAAGGATGCTCAAGTATGGGTGGAAAGGGTTGTCACGTATTAGCTTTAGCGATAATGCTATGTATGCTGTGGGGTTGTGTTAAAGACAAGCCCTCGCCTACACCGAATACGCTACCCGGTAGCAATGTTGGTACATATATTATATGTGAAGGGCAGTATCCGTCAGGGAGTGGTAGCCTATATGTGTATCAGGAGGGTAAAGATTCTGTATTTGGCGATGTGTATGCAGCGGCAAATGGAGTGGCTGCGGGCTATGTGTTTCAAAGCATGACGCGGATAGGAGGCTACTACTATTTGTGCTTTAACAATTCTGGGGAGGTGGTTGTGATAGATAAAACTACCTATCGTATAGTTAAAAAAATACCGCTTCCTTATCCGCGCTATGTTACGGCTATTAATGATACGTTGGCGGGCATTACCACGCTGTATAGCCACAAGGTGTATTGGCTACACCTCCCCGACAACACCGTGTGCGACTCTACCCTATTACCCGGACTTAATCCTGAACATATAGCCACCATTACCGATGGCATATACATCACTTGCTGGGATACGGCAGTGGCTTGTGTGTATCGGTATAGCATGTTAGACAAAAGCCGTTATACAACTCTAAAACTTGCGGAGCGTGCCCCGCATAACATTACAATAGACAAAGAGCAAATGCTGTGGGTATTGGCAGGCAATCAACCTCAAGGTGTAACCGCCACGCTAACCCGCTTAGACCCTTCTACGGGCAACATACTTTATACTTACACTTTTCCACCGGAAGCAGAACCTATAAAACTAACCATTAATGCTACTAAAGATACGCTATACTATATTGAGGCAAACTATTATGGTGGTAGCAGCAACAATGGTATTTACCGCATGGGTATTAATGAAAAGCACCTCCCCAACACACCCCTGATACCTGCTAAACCTAACCAATATTATTGGGCGTTGGGTATAAACCCCGCCAACGGCAACATATACACGGGCAACCCCAAAGACTTTAACCAAAGAGGCGAAGTGGTGATATATAACACCGCAGGTGTGCTCATTAAATCTTTTCCGGTGGGTTTGGGACCAAGCTGGTTTTGCTTCGAGTGAGGGGGTTATTGGAATAGGGGGATAACTTTTTTATCATTGGCTATTTGGGTATTAAAAAGATTAGAAATATCCACTACAGCACCATGCTGAATAAACACTTTGTAAAAATTATTATAATTATTTCCCCAATACACCATTGCACATGCCATAGGTGCTCCCTTGCCAACGTCTTTACCGTTTTCTAAAAACCGTAAACGGGTATCGTATAAAAAACAAATAGCTCGTGCTTTTGTGAATACATATTTTTTCCAATGTGCTGTATTTGCAGCTACGGGCACTAAAGCTATTACTTCTGCACCATATTCAGCATTAGCGTAAGCACATTTTGCTAACCAATGCTTTATAGTTGTTCTGTTTTCTTTATCTATGCCATAAGGTGGATTAACATATATTTTTGGGAAATTCCAAGTTTCTTTTAACCCATCTTGATAAGGTAATTTATATTCAACTTTTGCATTTACTATTGAAAATTCATTTGAACAGGGGTCTAAGTCTATGTAGCCTCCAAAAACACTTTTTACAGCATGTACATATTTTGAAGGTGTGCCCCAACTATGGCTTAATGTATTGATGTTTCTACCTGCACTCATTGTAGTATTGTTTTCCAGTTTTTACGGTTTAATTCTTGTAAATTCAATTTTAAGGTATCTAAGTCTTTACCGTTAGGAGATATTACTCTAAACCATTGTTCTACGGCAACTATATTATCAGCAAAAAACTTGACAAGTGCCCAATGTGCTTGCAAATTCATTTGAACTTTTGTGAATTGGTTTTTCTTTTTATCATGCAAATAACTGGCAGTAAAAGCGTCTTTTATTGGCTTGTATTCATCGGTAGTACTTAACAATAACGTTTCTATAAATTCAGTCAAGCCTTCATCAGTCAAAAAGAGCAACCAGTCATAAGACTGGGATAAAACAATTAGTTCCTTTTGAAAATTATCATTACTAAAATCAAAAAAGTTATGCTTGTTCTTTTTTACCCAATTTCCGTGATTGCTTACGATACCTACGGTAAGAATAAACCGTCTTAGTAGCTCTTTATCGTTTGATTGAATTATTTCTTCCATTAGTTCAGCATGAGCTTTTATTATGAAAGAATTATCACTTTTATAAATGATGCCATACAACTCTCCAGACTCATTTCTTATTCTTTGAAGTGAGGAGGCAGTTCTTGCCACATACGCGCCCTGCTTTGCTTTTTCTATGGTTTGTGGACCTTTAGTCATTCCTTCTTCAATACCAACCCGCTTACATTCAAATATTGAATATGGTTTGAATGCTTGTTGGTATAGTTCCAAACATATTGTAGTACTGTTATCATTTAATATACTACAAAGTAGATGAGATTTATCTGATTTGCCAATGGTATAGGCATTGCGTAGGGTATTGTCTTTTGTTAATAAATAA
>RGMU01000264.1 GCA_010021705.1 Chitinophagia bacterium
GCTTCTTCAAACAGTATATTATAGTCGCGTTTGCTGTTAAAAGGCGGGTCTATGTAAACAAGGTCTATAAAACCTTCTTTACTTTCGCCATGCAGTTTTTGCAGCACCTCTAAGCAATCGCCAAAATATAATGTGTTCATGCGGTGTAAAGATAGGTAAAAACCTCACCATTTATCATTCTGCAGTCTCAAACGCATAGCGTATAGCAGCTTCAAGCACATCTATGTTAATATCTTTCAGCTTTTTGAATTTAATACAATAGCCGGTAACGCTTGCTTTGCCTAAGTTTACACCATACGTTTGGGCTAAGTAGGTTTTATCTTCAATGCCAAGTATATGCACCGATATGCCCGTTTTGTTTGCCAATAGCCCCACTTTAAAGAAATCACGAGTGGTGCCGTTGGCATATTTTATGGTGTGATGTCCGTAGCCTATGGTGGGGTTACTAACCACTCTATTTTCGTTGTTTATACCGTCAAAGAACCATAATGTAGCCTGCGGTGATAGTTGGCATATCCGCTCGTGTAGCTCTTGCATTTCGCTACGTTTAGGCTCGGGTTGGCTGTTAATACACGCCTGTATTTGCTCTTGCACGGTCATAATTGAATATGTATATGAGGGTTCAAATATAGGAAAAGGCGGGAATTATTATGCTTTAGATAGCAAAGTTATAGGTTATATAGAACTAAACTGTTCACCCCCCGTTTAAGTAATTTCATTTACAATTATTGTAAGACCTATACGAACAATATCGCGTAAATATTGCTCCAAATTTTGATATAGTTTAGGTGATTCTTTTTCTAATGATATGGTATAGGGTTTAAGTTTTATAGGCATATCTGTTTTTTCTTCTTTACCTGCCTCATTAGGTAGCTTCTCGGCAAATTCAAGGAACGAACCAACTGCAATTACCGAGTCTTCATAGCTAAAGTCAAATAATGCTGCAAAGCATCAAGCACAATTGAAAAGGCTACATATTTTATTAGAAAGCTTTAGTCCTTACGTGCTCTTGCGTTATTGCAGTAGCGGTGTGTTAGTCTTGCATTTTCTGGAATTGTTCGACCGCCAGTCCAATATTGTTGGATATGATCTACAGCAGCATCATCGATATTTGCGATATTGTTGCCACAGATTGCACAAGAATTGTCCTTATTATAGAGGTCTTGTTTTAATGAAAGAGTAAAACATCTCTGCTCTTTTACAGCAACCCCTAAAATAGATTGAAGCAAAAAACGCCATTTATCAAACCGCATGGTGACAGCCTTTTTACTGCTTGTTGAAAGCTCTATAGAATCAATAAATTCTTGATCGCTTGTCATTAACTCAATCAAGCCTTCCCTAATTCTATCCAGATTTTGGAAAACTACATTTTTATCTTCTCTCGCAAACGAGGACATCAAAATATCAAAAAGAGAAACGTTGAATTTCTGACTTTCCCACCTACCATCTCGATTTTTCTCATCACCATTATAAAATCTTTTGAATGCATTTTTGTCTAAGAGTGATTTTATAATTTGAACTGCATTTTTGAATCCACTTCGCAAATTTCGTTCATCCTCCGGGCTAATGTACCGGTATGTTTCCATTGTGTTATTTAAAAATTTTTTAATTGGTGCATTGTAATTCAGGTAGGTATTAAAATAAAAAGACGCAAAGCGTAGCACAAATTCTCTGTCCCTCATTCGTTTATCAGGGATATTCAATCCCAACAAATACTGAAAGTCTTCATCTTCCGATAATTCCTTAATAACATCATTAAATTTACCCCTGTAAACGCAATTCCGAAGCTCTTGGTCGTTAAGGGGAACAGAGCCAGTATTAAGTCTAGCGAAAATTTCGAATTGCAAATCATTATCAGATTCCTTTCTGAATTTAATAACTCTCATTTTATAAGTAGTTACTTTCTCTTGAAGAGACTCTGATAATTGACTAAATTTCTTTCCATTCAACTCAGTAAAAACTTTCAAGCCGGCTAGCCTAAACTCTGAATTATCTGGGAATTTACCATCGATAAACGAAAAAAAAGCAGTCAACCTTTGCTGACCATCAATTACGTTTTCCTTGCCATCTTTTTCTTCAGATAAATAAACTATCGGAATTGGAATATCCAACAAAGCAGATTCTATGAGCCTACTACTTTTTGCTTTATCCCAGACAAATTGCCTTTGAAATTCAGGTTGAACATTGAGCCTTCCCCGCACATATTTTTTATGAAGAGAGTCAACTTCAGGGTCGCCTTTTTCTGTATAAATTTTTCGTTTTTCCGATAGATCTTCAGATTCATCTAATTCATCATCGTATTCGAGTGTAATTTCATCAATTTGATTGTTATCTATCATATGAGCCATGTATTAGAAGTCCATTGCAAAACTACGTCTAATTATATGAATAAAAACATATCATCAGCAAATTTTTTAGATACCTTCATAAGGCACAGAATAATAAAAGCCACTCAAAGAGCGGCTTTTCAAATTTCCGTGATCCCGTTGGGACTCGAACCCAAGACCCTCCCGCAAAAGCGGGATGCTCTACCAACCAAAAGTGATCCCGTTGGGACTCGAACCCAAGACCCTCCCGCAAAAGCGGGATGCTCTACCAACTGAAAAGTGATCCCGTTGGGACTCGAACCCAAGACCCTCCCGCAAAAGCGGGATGCTCTACCAACCAAAAGTGATCCCGTTGGGACTCGAACCCAAGAC
>RGMU01000265.1 GCA_010021705.1 Chitinophagia bacterium
ACCCACACTATAGTTAACGCCGCCATAGAGCGTAACACAGACTCTTTTTATAACTATAAAAAAGATATTTTTTATAAACGTACAGACACCCAGCGGGTATCTCCAATAATCATAGATAGCAGTAAATTAAACTATTTGATAGCTATAAAGAAAGTATTTGATAAAAACAATACCAATTATAAAATTGTACTCAATCCGTTGTACAAACAACTGAAAATTAATGATACCGATTTACAAACATTAAAGACTATCTTCGGCAGCAATAATGTGTATGATTTTTCGGGCATTAATGAAATTACTAATAATTGCCGCAATTACTATGAAGCGAGCCATTATCGCCCTCATGTTGCAAAATACATTATGGATAGCATTTATAAAAAAATGTAATCAAACCCTAATCATCATACGCCCCCAAACCGCCTATCACAGCATTTTTAACTTCTTATATGGGGAAGAACGAAATGTGTATTTAGAGCGTAGTGTATGTGGTGCTAAAAATGCACTAAAAAGTGCCGTAATGGCAGTAAAAAGACGGCAAAAGTGGCTAAAATCGGTTACCGAGTTATCCTTAGTAGGTTGCGCCCCCGCAGAACCTGCCTCCGTTTTACTTGCTTTTGTAAGGGAATTTAAGGGGGAATGTGGAAAAACAGCCTAAATTTTGACCACTTGAACTAAACGTCTCCAAAACAGCCTGAATTTTGACCATTAAGCCACTTTTTGCCGTTAAGCCATTACCGCCGCCGGTTCATAAAAGGGAGTTCTATTAAGCGGTAAAGCATCTTTGCCAGCGCAACCGTGATATACCAATACAGCGCATAGCACGGCAATGTCAACACCGGATGCAGCAACTCTAAACGGTAAAAAAACGGAATGAACAAAAACGAATAGTGCACCAAATATAGCGAATAGGCTATGCGCGCCATTCCGGTAACCGAGCGGTAAAGCCACCGCCACTCCGGCACCGGCAATCCGTAGCAAAACGGCAAACACAGCGCAAAACTTAACGGCATCAACACAAAAAGCCCCACATCTCCGCAACAGCGTGCCGGCGTGCCAAGCGGGGCAGTGCAGGCTATTTCAGGGTGCAGCAGCAAATAGTAGGCAAACACTATGCCCGCCATGCCTATGGCTAAAAGTATATACCGCTTATAGCTTAGCCATGTTGCATAATAATGATGCGCATAAGCCATAGCCACGCCATACACCAGCGCATCTAACCGAAAAACAACTATTTTTCTGATGCCGGCATCTTGTTCTTGACAGTATGGATGGGTGGCATATACCACCCTGATAAGCAAAAATAACAGCCCGTAGAAGCCCACTATGCGCATGATTATAGTATGCGGGTTTACATGATTCCACCGCCTTGCAGCCCACCACAGCACTGCCGGAAAAGAAAGGTAAAACCACTCTTCTACCGATAAGCTCCAAGCCTCGCCAAAAAAGTAGGGCGGGTGGGGAGTGTACAGGTTTTGCCAAAACGGGTAGTAAAGCAGTTTATATGCCTCCAACCCTTGCAACCGGAGCGCATAATAAAGCACAGCCGTAAGCGTAAGCACCACCCAATAGGCAGGCAGGGTGCGTAGCCACCGCCTTTGCCAAAAGTGCATTAGCCAACCCGGTTGTAGATGTGTCCCGCTGTCTATGTCCCTTATAATAATGCCACCTATTAAAAAACCGCTAAGCGCAAAAAACATTTCTACACCGGTATAGCCCAAGGGCTGCACCGCATACACGGCATCGGTAATCCACTTACCCCACACCGGATAGGGCTTTAAGCGCAGTAAAAATTCGCTGCTATGGGCTATAATAACGCTACACACCGCTATGGCGCGTACCGCATCCAACCCAAATACCCGCTTTTGCTCTTTACTCTCTGCCATTTAGCCTGCATAATACGGCTATTTTGGGGGTTATTAATTGCTTGAGCGGTTTCTTGCTCGCTCATTATTGAAATAATAGTGAACAGATGCTCCGGCATTTAGGGTATATACATCTAAATTATTGTATAAGCCGTAATAAATTTCAGCACCTGCGCCTACTTTTCCAATACCGGTATGGAAAATTGCCTCATAGCCGGTGCCAAGGGTATAGCTTAAATTGTATTCCGTAGTGGCGGGATTGGCTAATAAAACATACTCATTGCTACTATTATAGCCATAGAAAGCAGTGCGATAACGCCTGTTTAAAGTGCCCACACCTAAAAAGGCAAACGCATAATCGGTTATGTTGCTGTTTTTACTATGCGCCAAAATATGGTTAAGATAGACATACTGATACCGTAAACCATAATAAGTTCGGTTATATTTATCCACACCAAAAGGCGATGCCGTAGCTTGTAAAATTGAATTTTTACCCAGCGCATACTTAACCGATAATGACGTAAAAGGGTTTGTATATTGCACGCCAATACCCAAGTTAAACATTTTAGCGTTGCTTTGAGCCTGTGCGTTAGCAATAGAGGTTACCAAAAGAAGAAACAAAAATAAAACAGTGTGCTTTTTCAAATATACAATAATTATACGCAATTTTATTTATTTGCAAGAAATAGGCTGTTGTTAGCCAAGCAACCACAATTTAACGATAATAGGGCATTTAATATTGCACCGGGGGCATATCTTTGTTATAAAAAAGAGAAGATTATGCGCAATCACGAAATAGACTACCGTATATACGGGTCTGAAATGCAATATGTA
>RGMU01000266.1 GCA_010021705.1 Chitinophagia bacterium
CAGAAGAGTTGATAATTGCTTGTGCGTTAGCATGATTTAACACTATTGGTAACATAGCTACCAACAGTGCAAAACGGAGTAATTTATAGGGCAGTTTGCAACGCATACTTAGGTAAAGATACTATAATAGTACTTAAATACAAAATTAACGCATTTTAGTGTATCATTGCGCAAGCTACCCGCAATTTTTATCAATTTAACACTACTATTTTTTGTATGACAGCAAAAGTAATTTATAATGGAGGTCTCCGCACCACATCTACGCATTTACAGTCCGGTTCTACTATTGAAACCGATGCCCCTACCGACAATCACGGCAAAGGAGAGCGTTTTTCACCTACCGACCTTGTTACCGTAGCCACTGCTACTTGCATACTTACCACCATTGCCCTTTCCCTAGAGGCTCATAAGCGTGATATTTCTATTGATGGAGCAATATGTGATGTGCAAAAAATAATGGCATCCAATCCCCGCCGCATAGCGGAGATAAAGATAGACCTTAGCTTTGCGTCATCTGCGCCCTTCAGCGACCATGACAAAGCACTCATTAGCCATGCCGCACACAACTGTCCCGTTATGCTAAGCCTAAGCGAAAATTGCCAAAAAACGCTAAATATCACCTGGCCCCCTTCCGCAGAATAGACAGCCCAATGCTGCATTGCAGGCACTTAAACGCAGTGCAGTAACGGTTGTGCATTTGTATCATAGATTGGGTTTGAGATGCATTTTCGGCTACCCATTGGTTTTGCTTCCATTTGTCAATAATGTGGTTGGTTTCGGGCGGTACGGCTGATAGCAGGGTAAGCGCATCAGATGCTTCTTTGTCCATACCGTTGGCACGGGCATGGAGATATTTTATGGGAGCTAATGTATTTATAACAATATTATAGAATGATGTTTGTCCCAATTTTTTGGGAGCAGGCTTAGGGTGTTCTTTGTCAAACGTGTAAATAAGGGTTCTAACTGCTCTAATGTTTGCGCTTCGGTAATTTTTGAAAACAAATGCTCGGAAGTGTGGATAAGTGAAGCAAATTGCGCTATACGTACCGTTGGAAAGTTGGCGGGGCGCATTCGTAAAAACTTCCATAAATGACCCGCTATGGGGCTTAGTTGATATTTGGTTTTCAGGTAGGTATATTCCGTTTTTAGCTCTTCGGCATATTTATTATCCTTGTCGTTATTTAACAGCCCCGCCTGCCCAAAAAGCAGGGCTTCTAATTGCTCAATGCTATCTCGGTGCTTGGCAAGTATATTCAGTGGTGTGCTTTGCGCCAACAGTAAAAATGGTGTGGCATTGGTGTTAAAGCCCATATTGTGTGCCAAGCGGTGATAAAGCAGGTTTCGCCAATCATTATTCGTATTTTTCAGTTGCACTTGCCAATCGGCTAATTTTTCGTCCCACCGCTCTGCCAGCATTCTGTTTAACCAACTTTCCTTTACCAATGACGGCACCTGCTCATGTTGATGCTTGCACGGAATGCCGGTCTTCTCTTTGCTCATGGCTTGGTAGCGTATAAGCACCTCTTCGGCTATGGCACTCTTTAGTTCTAATAGCAAAACATTATCACTATTATGCGCTGTTATGTCATTTTCATATACTACGTGCAAGATAATATTTTTATAGTTAGGGTCGTTGTCGTGTTTATGCTTTTGCCAATCGCTTGTTTTTAAATGAAGTTCTATATTACCTACCAACGTGGTGTTGCCTATACTTATGCGGGCAGCCGTAAAATCCGGTCCGGCATTGCGGTTGATGTGCCCCGCATGAAGCACCGTAATGCTCTCGCCTGAAGTGGCAGTAAGGTTGGCAGGTTTATACAGTTTATGCTGCCAAATAAACTGCAATAGCGCTTCATCTATCATATTGAATTATTGATAACTGCTAATGATCTTAAACTCAGACGTAAAGTGGAACTGAATATCAGGGTTATTTTGTATTTCCGTGTTCAAAAACCATTGGCTTTGGGCTAAGTAAACAAGATTACCGTCTTTGTCGGTCATTATATTACTTTGCTTAAAGCGGATAAACTCCTCTATTTTGGCTTTGTTGCCCGTTATCCAGCATGCCTTAAAAAAGGAAAGAGGCGTAAAAGAGCACGATGCCCCATATTCCTGCAACAGGCGGTATTGTATCACCTCAAATTGCAGTTCGCCCACACAGCCTATTATTTTGCGAATGCCGCCGTGTTGGGTAAACAGTTGGGCTACACCCTCATCGGTAAGCTGATTAATGCCTTTTTCAAGCTGTTTGGTTTTCATAGGGTCTTTATTCACAAGTTCTTTAAATATTTCAGGCGAAAACACGGGTATGCCCGTAAACTGTAGCTTTTCTCCCTCCGTAAGGGTGTCGCCTATCTTAAAGTTACCGGTATCAAACAAACCTACCACATCACCGGGATAGGCTTCTTCTATTAAGTCTTTTTCGCGGGCAAGGAACGAATAGGGATTGGTAAAGCGCACATCTTTTTCCAGACGGCAGTGTTTATAGTAAGTGTTGCGCATAAACTTACCGGAGCATATTCTTAAAAATGCTATGCGGTCTCTGTGGCGGGGGTCTAAGTTGGCATGTATCTTAAACACAAAGCCGGTAAACTTGCTCTCTTCCGGCTGCACCTCCCGCTTGTCGGTTTGCCGGCTTTGAGGCGAAGGAGCAATTTGTATAAACGTATCT
>RGMU01000267.1 GCA_010021705.1 Chitinophagia bacterium
ATGTGTTCGTAGATAGTCAGACATTTCCTTTCCTCATCTCTATAATTTTAGAGGATAGCTCTGTAAGGGCTACCTCAAAAGATTCTCGTGTATTTAAGTTTTTAATTTGGACTCTTTGAGTCTTTAGTTCATCATCTCCTATAACAATACAAAACTCAGCATCTAAATGATTTGCCATTTGCAAGCATGATTGTATTTTTTTGCCCGATAGGTCGATTTCACAAGGGATGTTGTCGTGACGCAGCTGGCTTGCTTGGGTAAAGCAGAAGCTTTTTGCCTGGCTTCCCATAGGGATAAAGTAGATAAGGGGGTGGATCGGTTTTGGAAATACAATGGCTTGTTGGTCCATAGTTTGTAGCACCCGTTCCAGTCCGGTGGCAAATCCGACTGATGGGAGGAAAGGGCCCCCAATTGTTTCAGTCATCCCGTCATACCTGCCTCCATTATCCCTGCTACCGGGGTCATCAGAATAAACCCCCGCCATAATTTCAAAGTTCTTGCCGTCTTGCACTATCTGCTTGCGAATATCTGCCAATTTATTGTACGCATACTCATCTACTTCCGCACTCACTTTGGGGTTTATCACAACCTGACCCACCTCAACCGTAGCCGGATAGAAAGGAAGGCTGTCCATCGGTATTTTTTTATAAAAAGCATTCACTTCCGTAGGCGATATTTTCACATTTTCCAAAATCTGCCCTTGCATTTTTTCTACTATCATTTCTTCTTTGATAGTTTCCCTAAACTCTTCTTTTATTTGATAAACCGTTTTCCCCGACATCTGTTCCAACTTCTCTTTAGAACCGTATAGCTGCGTAAAATACCGAATCCGGCTGTCTAACTGCCCCTCTACATCTTCATCTGTTACCGATACGCTATCGCGCTCCGCTTGCTCTAACAGTAGTTTTTTCAGCACCATTTGTTGTAAAATAAAGCACTTGGTGCTATCCGGCACCGCAGGGTCTTGCTGCTTCATTTGTGCAAACTGTACCTCAAGGTCAGACTGTAATATAATCCGGTTTCTGCCCACCACCACTATCACCTTATCGGCTATGCTTTGGGCAATGCTCAGGGTAGTGTTCAATAAAGATAATAAGAGCAATAATGCAGGCAATAAAAGTGGTCTAATAGGCTTCAAAACGCGTGGCAATAAATAGTAGTGTATGAAAATGCAATGCAAAAGTAGCTATTAATTATGGAAATAGGTGTATTAAGGGATATTTAATAATTTTGGGTTGCTTTGTGCTAAAAATCAGCGACTATTATGATTAACAAAATAGGCATTCTTACCTCCGGTGGCGACAGTCCCGGCATGAACGCAGCCATACGCGCTGTAGTGCGCACCGCCATTTACCATAAAAAAGAAGTGTTAGGTATCCACCGGGGCTATCAGGGCATGATAGAAGGCGATATCGCGCCACTACTCACCACCCACGTTTCTAATACCATTCAGCGCGGGGGCACTATACTCAAAACTGCCCGCAGTGCTGCTTTTATGACCCCGCAAGGTATGCAACAAGCCTACAACCAATGCCTACTGCACGGCATAGACGGGCTTATTATCATAGGCGGAGACGGCACATTTAGAGGTGCAAATGCTTTTTTTCAACAATACAATATTCCTGCCGTAGGGCTACCCGGCACAATAGACAATGACCTCTCCGGCACCGATTTTACGATAGGCTTTGATACCGCAATCAACACCGCAGTGGACGCAATAGACAAAATAAGAGACACCGCAGAAGCCCATGACCGCATTTTTGTAGTAGAAGTAATGGGGCGCGATGCCGGCTATATAGCCCTATACAGCGGCATATCTTGTGGTGCAGAAGACATACTAATACCTGAAACTCAAACCAACATACAGGCAGTCCTAAACAAAATAGAAACAGACGAACTGAGGAAAAAAACCGTACACCTAATAGTCGTAGCCGAAGGCGATGACTACGGCGGGGCAGAGCAAGTAACCAAAGCCATTAAACAAAAATTTCCTCAAAAAGATGTAAGAACCTGCATATTAGGGCATATACAGCGCGGTGGCTCGCCCACATACTCTGATAGGGTACTTGCCTCCCGGCTTGGCTTTGCAGCGGTAAATGCCCTACTTGCCGGCAACACACAAGTAATGGCGGGCATAGTAGCCGGCAAAGTAATTCTCACGCCATTTAGCGAAGTAATAAAAGGTAGCACCAACCTACCACCCGACATGCTTACCATGATAGACGTATTGGCGGTATAGGCATCTTTGTTGATAAGATGCTTAAAAAATGCAGCGTGGTATAGCTTTGTTGTATCTTAGCCTTTAACGCTATTTATCCCTGTCTTTTCGTTTTTTGAAGAAGGGTACTTTGCTTTCGTTACCGTTGATTAACCTGCCTATGTTTTTATAGTGGGTTAGTACAACCAAAAATGCAGTAGCAATGGCAAACAGCTTATAGCTAAGTTCATGGGCATTGAAAATAAATACAATGAGTAGGGGAAAGGCTATGCTTGCCGTTATGCTGCTAAGCGACACATAACGAGTAAGATATAGCATCAAGAAAAATACCCCAACAAGGCTAACAGCTACTTCGGGATGAATGGAAAGTATCATGCCAAAAAGGGTGGCTATGCCTTTTCCGCCTCTAAATTCTGCCCAAAT
>RGMU01000268.1 GCA_010021705.1 Chitinophagia bacterium
CCTTCCGATGCCTTGCATTGCAATACTTCATATCTAACCGCTGTGGCAAACGACTATGGCTACGATGTGGTGTATAGCCGCGTGCTAAAAGGGTGTGGCAAACCCGGCGATGTCTTGGTGGCACTTAGCACATCGGGCAATTCACAAAACATTATCAAAGCTATGGAGACTGCCCGCTCGCTTGGCATGATTATTGTAGCTTTTACCGGAGAAACAGGGGGTAAAATGAAGTCCCTTTGCGATTACCTTATTAACGTACCCAGCACCGACACCCCCCGCATTCAGGAGGCACACATTATGGTAGGACATATTGTGTGCGAACTGGTAGAGCGGGAACTTTTCCCTGAATCCTAATTATTCACCAATAAATTGTATGAACTATGCTACTATCAAACGGAACCCCCATCAATGCCTCATGGACTTTATTTTTAGACAGAGACGGCGTAATTAATGTAGAACAAAACGGTAGCTACATCACCGCTTGGCAAGAGTTTGTTTTTCATCATGGCTTTTCCGATGCGCTAAGCCTCCTTCATCCGCACTTTGGCAATGTATTGGTAGTTACCAATCAGCGAGGCGTGGGTAGAGGTATTATGACCCACGAAGCACTAATAAATATCCATAACAATATGCTGTCCTCGGTGCAAAATAGCGGTGGGCGCATAGACAAGGTGTATGCCTGCATAGCCGTTGCCGATGATGACCACAATCGCAAGCCAAACACCGGCATGGCTTACCAAGCAAAGCAAGATTTTCCACATATAGACTTTAACAAAAGCATTATGGTGGGCAACAGCATTAGCGATATGGAATTTGGCAAAAAAATGGGCATGTACACTGTATTCTTAACCACTAAGTCTGGACCCTACGCCATGCCTCATCCTTTGATAGACGCACAGCACGCTTCATTTATGGAGTGGGTAGGGTCATTGGGCTTGGCATTACCCGCACATTTAATATCGCAAGAGTTGGCTTAGTGCTTAAAGTGGCGCGTACCCGTTAGCACCATAGCCATATTATGTTGCTTGGCGTAGGCAATAGTTTCTTCATCTCTTACCGAACCCCCGGGCTGAATAACAGCTGTTATACCTTCTTTATGCGCCATAGCTATGCTATCGCTGAAAGGAAAAAAACCGTCTGAAGCCATTACTGCACCCTTAACATCCCATTCAAACTGCTTTGCCTTTTCTATGCACTGCTTTAGTGCGTCTATCCGGCTGGTTTGCCCGCAACCCTTGCCTATTAGCTGCCTGTTTTTCACTATCGCTATGGCATTAGATTTAAGGTTTTTGGCTATAATATTGGCTATTGTAAGGTCAGTAATCTCGCTATCTGTGCAGGGTCTGCCGCCTACTTCTTCCCATTTTTGGTAGTCTGCCGTATCCTTTTCCTGTACCAATACGCCATTAAGCAGGCTCTTAAATGCAAGTCTTGATTGTTCTTTAGCAGGTTTTGTTTGTAATAAAATTCTGTTTTTTTTGCTTTGCAAAATAGCTAAGGCTTCCGGTGAATAATCAGGGGCAAGCAATACTTCAAAAAACAAACCATTCATTGCAGTTGCTTCGGCTTCTGTTACCGGGGCATTGGTAGCCCATATTCCCCCAAAGGCACTCTCCGGGTCGCTACTTAGGGCTGTTTGTAGTGCATTAACCGGCACATTGTCTATGGCAAAGCCGCATACATTAGTGTGTTTCACCACAGCATAGCATGTATCCTTAAATTCGCCTATCAGTTGCAAAATGGCATCTATATCGGCTAAGTTATTGTAACTTATTTCTTTGCCGTGCAGTTGGATAAATAGCTCGGTGGCATTGCCATAATAAGTAGCCGCTTGGTGGGGGTTTTCACCATAACGGAGACCATTTTTTTGTGGGATGCTTAGCTGAAAGCGATCACTTTTTTCGGTTTGCATAAAATAGCCCGCAATAGCCACATCATAGTGCGCACAATGCTCAAATGCTGTGGCAGCCCATTGCCGGCGTTGGCTAAGGGTGGTAGCCCCTTGTTGTGCCTTTAATGTGGCTACTAAGCTCGCATATTGATTAGAAGAGCATATTACGCTTACGTATTCATAATTTTTAGCTGCGCCTCTTAGCAGGCTTATTCCACCTATATCTATCTTTTCAATAATATCCTGCTCGGGCAAATGCTGTTCTACTGCATTTTGAAAAGGGTACAGGTCAACAATCACTAAGTCAAATTGCGGTATGTTGTAACGCTCACATTCTGCAATATCTTCCGGCAGAGCGCGGCGAACAAGTATCCCCCCCATAACAGCAGGGTGAAGCGTTTTTACGCGCCCCCCTAAAATAGAAGGATAACCACTCACACTTTCAACCGATTTGCACGGCACACCTAAACTATTAATGTAATTAAATGTGCCCCCCGTAGAGTAAAGTTCCACTCCACATTCATGCAAATGCTCTACTACCTTATCTAAACCATTTTTATGATAAACCGATATTAAGGCTTTCTTAATTGTTACTTCCATTGTACGCTACACTTACCGCAAATATAATACGCTAATGCTATGGTAGATAAGAAGATGTATTAAATTTATTTTATTATGTATGAGATGGGTAACATCTATTTTGCTGCCACAAACCCGCTGTGCATTTTTTCTAAAAACGAATGGGCTGCA
>RGMU01000269.1 GCA_010021705.1 Chitinophagia bacterium
TTAACGCTTTTTAGCTGTGTTTGATAAAGCTACTATGAATACAAGCAAACCTTCAAAAAAATTTATTACAACGTCTGATTTGTGTAGCAAACGCATGAGTTTAACGGAAAGTAAGGTTAAACAGAAAATAAGCGGGGTAGCATTATAAAGATTAATAAAAAAAGTGTTTCTTTGTGTGCCGGTTGTGCATAAGCAACGCCTTTTACATCTAAAATAAATCACAAAATTATGCCCGTACTGTCTTTTCCGCTTTCTGTACAAGCCACCACAGCGAGTAGGCTTAGTGAAATTAACTTTTCTGATATACAATTTGGAAAAAACTACTCCGACCACATGCTTGTGGCACATTATGAAAATGGTGCATGGCAGGAGGCAAGCATCGTGCCGTTTGCGCCGCTGTCTCTAAGCCCCGCCACCACGTTTATGCACTATGGGCAGGCTATTTTTGAAGGCGTAAAAGCCTACAAAGACCCGCAAGGCAATCCACTGATATTTAGACCGGTTGAAAACTGGAAGCGTTTTAATAGAAGTGCCCACCGTATGGCAATGCCCGATGTGCCGGAAGATTTGTTTATAGAGGGTATGCGCGCATTGGTGAATTTAGATAAAGATTGGATACCCACCGCAACCGATACATCGCTATACATTCGCCCCTTTATGGTGGCAGTGGATGAGTTTATAGGCGTGAAGCCGGCAGAAAAGTTTATGTTTATGATAATTACCAGCCCTGCCGGTCCTTATTATAACAAGCCGGTAAACATATATATTCAGGATAAATATGTACGCGCCTTTCCGGGTGGTATTGGCTTTACCAAAGCAGCCGGTAACTATGGCATGAGCATGCTGCCTACTGCAGAAATACGCCAAATGGGGTATGACCAAATATTATGGACAGATGGCTTTGAGCACAAATATGTGCAGGAAATAGGCACTATGAACGTCTTTTTTGTGGTGGGTGATAAGGTAATTACGCCCAACTTGCAAGATACTATTTTGGCAGGCGTTACGCGGGATAGCGTAATTACCTTGCTGCGCGATAGAGGCATTACCGTAGAAGAACGCCCAATAACCATAAATGAACTTGCAGAAGCGTACCATACAGGGCAGCTGAAAGAGGCATTTGGCACGGGTACGGCAGCATCTATTGCTCCAATAGCCTCGCTTACCTACCATGATGATAGGCTAAGCCTGCCTCCGTTAGAACAGTGGGACATTGCCAATAGCTTAAAGGCAGAACTCACCAATATTCGCTATGGCTTGATGCCCGACACGCGTGGCTGGACAGTGGGCGCATAGCCGTATTTTACCCTTGCTACCTATTCCAAAAACTTTAAGAAACCCTTTTATGAATAAGGGCAAATTATTTACGTACCTTTGGGGATAGCTTTTATTACTGTTCGCCCATGAAGCCTTATTCACATGTCTATCTATGCAAAAAAGTGTTATTATACACACTATTGATTAGTGCTATAATATTGCCCTTTAACAAAGGATATGCACAAGCCAATGTAGAAAATTTTGGACAAAACCGTATTCAAAAACGGCTATTTGGCTGGAAATACTTTGATACAAAGCACTTTAGGGTGTATCACTACGACAAAGCCGGACGGCAATTAGGCAGATATGTGGCAGAAGAAGCAGAAAACAACATAGAACCCATAGAAACAAAAATGGGGGGTGAATTTCCTGACCGTTTTAATATTGTGCTGTATAACAGCTATGACGACTATGTGCAAACCAACATTGGGCTTAGAGACGAGTCTCAATTAGCGTTAATGACCAAGCAAGGGTCATGGAATTTGGTGGGTGATAAGTTAGTGGTGTATTATACGGGCAAGCATACCGATTTGCGCCACCAAATACAGGCAGGCATGGCGCAAGTGGTTATGCAACGCATGATATATGGCGAAAATTTTAAGAAAATGCTTAAAACTTCGCTATTGCTTAATTTACCGCAATGGGTAACGGAGGGGTTTATCAGCTATTTAACAGACGGCTGGAATGCCGATGCCAATAGTGAGTGGAAACGGCTGTTAGATGCCAACCCTGATGCGGGTTTCTTTGAGTTGAGCGACCAAAAACCGGAATTGGCAGGTAAAGCATTTTGGAAGTTCATCCACAACCAATATGGTTTAGAGCGCATGAAAAGCCTGTTGGCAGCATTGCAGCAAAAAACAAGCCTTAACAAAGCCATGAAGGATAAAGATATTTTAGGCTTAAAAGTAACTAAGGCTTATGACTCTTGTATCAATTTTTATAAAAATTGCTATGCACAAGACCTGCAAAACCAACAAATGCCGGACAGCACACGCGGGCTAATATCGCTTATAGTGCCGAAAACAGATGCAGTGCTACGGCACATTGTGGTATCGCCACGGGGCACGGATATTGCATTTGTGGCATGGAAAAACGGAGAATATCAGGTAATTACGCAAAAAACAGCCAAAGACCAAACACAAAGCGTGTTGTTAGAAGGCGGGGACAAAGATAGAAATCAAGCCCCCGACCCTAACTATCCTTTGCTGTGCTGGAGCCCGTCAGGGCATAAGTTAGCCATACTGTATTATCAAAACAAGCGCACACGGCTAAAAATATATAATAATGTTAAAG
>RGMU01000270.1 GCA_010021705.1 Chitinophagia bacterium
ATTAGTTTTAAGTGAGTTAATTATAATCTATGGCACGCATCACAACGGTATAACCTTTCACACAGCCATTGGTTGACTTAGTGGTGTCGGAACTTGGAACATAGTTCCAATGTGTCCATTCTTTATATATCATGCCTATATTGTAGCCATATACCTCTTTGGCATATATTCTGTAAGCATTCACGGCGGAGTCTAAATAAGGGTAGTTAACCGACTCGTCATGGGCTAATACGGTTAACGTATTTTCAAAATTGATATAGCCATTGTTATAAGACTTATTCTTATACTGATACGTATAATGCCAATCTTTAAGGTAGGCGTAGTCTTTATCGTTGGTGTTAATGTATTTGTTGCCGTCCCATGTAATGCCTTCTACAACCGGAAACACGAGCTTCATCATTTGCAAGCCGTCTTGTGAATAAAGAAGGGAATGTACGGGTGTGTTAGGCGGGGGTGTGGTGGTTAACGGCAGAATGGTGTCAGGGGTAACAATAATTACCCTCACGTGATTCCATAGGTCGCCTTCGTGAGAACGGCTAAAAACATCCATCATATAAGACGGTCTGTTTTTACTGTCTCGGACAGTGTCGGTTATTACGTATTTAAGCTGTGTACGGGTTTCTATCTTAGTGCAGGTGGTGTCTATGTACACTATAGAGTCCACATTATAGGTTACATATTTTCCAAGCCTTAGCGGGAAAAAATTTTTGGTATCATCACCTGTGAATATTGTTTTCTTTTTGCAAGCAAAGAAGCCGGCAAACGCAAAACACAATAGCAGCAAGGCAAATAAGTAAGATTTTTTAAGCATGATATTTTAGTGGCAGCAAATTTGGCATAAATATAAGATTAGTGCGGGAATAAAAAAAATATCTGCCGTGTATGGGTGTTGATAACCCTTTGCCGGCTGCATTTTTCTCAAAAAAAAATTACTCCTTACTACCTTTACAGTGATTGGCAGTTAGGAGCATATAATTAAAATTTTGGGCATGTTTATTAACCCTGCAATGCAGCGGCACCGCTCACAATTTCGGTAAGCTCGGTTGTAATGGCAGCTTGGCGGGCACGGTTGTAAGAAAGTTTTAGATTTTTTAGCAATTCGTTAGCGTTTTCACTTGCCTTATCCATTGCCGTCATCCTTGCCCCATGTTCCGATGCGTTGGCATCTAATACGGCTTTATATACCTGTGTATTCAATATTTTGGGCATAAGTTCCTCCAATAGCTCGCCTACTGAGGGTTCAAATATAAAGTCAGTCTTTTTATCGCCTCCTTTGGCTTTTATTTGCGGAATGGGCAAATATGGCTCATGGGTAAGGTTAAAAATGGCTGCATTTTTGAATTGAGAATATACCAATTCTACCCTGTCATATTCTTTGTTTAAGAACGCTTGCTGGGCATATTGGGCTGCTTGGCGCACATTGTCAAAGCTAAGGTCAGAGAAAATTTGCCAATAATTGGTTACCATTTTATTGCCGGTTCTTTGGAAGGCTTCATAGCCTTTTTTACCCAACGGCATAATATTTACCCCGCCATTTTTATGTTGCTGGGCATACTTTTCTTGAATAATTTGCTTGGTTAACTTAATCACATTGGCATTATAAGCACCGCACAGCCCCCTATCACTTGTAATAGGGATAAGCAAAATACGCTCTGCGGGGCGCACCTCAGCCAAAGGCAAAGAAAGCTCGGAGGAAACGCTACTTACTATATTGGATAGCATGTGCTGTAATTGGAGTGCATAAGGGCGCATTTGCAAGATAGAATCTTGTGCACGGCGCAGTTTTGCAGCACTCACCATTTTCATGGCTTTGGTAATTTGCTGGGTAGATATTACAGATTTTATACGGAGACGTACTTCTTTTAATTGTCCGGACATACGAAGAACAGAAGGGGAACAAAATTTTGCGCAAAGGTACTTTTTAACACGCAATAAATCAAACCTCATGCTCGTTTTTCCACAAATATGCGCGAATTGGGTTGTTTTTTGTTAAAAAACCATGACATACGGCATATTGTAACGTTGTAGGCTTAACTTAGCTGTTCTATTTATTCGTTTTGCATGAAATACGTCTTATCATTTTGCTTCATTCTGGTTCTTTGCCCCTTTTCTTATGCCACCAAGCTGTTCATTCCTATGGACCATGAAGGGCAGGTGAATCATTTAAAGGCTTATGGCATAGCCTACGCTGCCCTAAAAGCGGGTATGCAGGTGGACTGGCTGATTAACTATAAAGGAGGCAGTTTTGTGATGGATGATGCAGCAAGTATGGTTAAGCTGTGCAAACTGCGGGACGTAAATCATCAAATAATGACCGATGCAGAATATACCAATGTGCTGACCCAAATAGCCAACCCTGATTTTAACGGAGATGTGATACGCTTAGAAAAAGCACCTCGCATAGCGGTATATACCCCGCCCAACAAAGAGCCTTGGGATGATGCCGTTACCATGGTGCTTACGTATGCCGAAATTCCGTTTGACAAGGTGTATGATGATGAGGTGTTAGCCGATGACCTGCACAAGTATGATTGGCTACACCTGCATCATG
>RGMU01000028.1 GCA_010021705.1 Chitinophagia bacterium
TCCGGTGGCGCATGTTCCAACCTGCTGATTATACCGGGACCTAATCCGGTTTTTTTAGCCACGAAGCTAAGTACAGTGGAACCCACGCAAGTTGCGCAAGTGCTAAGCTCTACAGCCTCAACGGGCACCACCGGTGGCTATGCAGAGCTTAAAAACGTATTAGCCGCTAATTCTATCAGGGTTAGAGGAATACGAATGAACAGTACCGACACTAACATTTACAAAGGTAATCTGTTCTACGGAGAAATGTCTTTGACCGGCTTCCAAAAACCCGTAAAGGTGCCGTTATCCAAATATGCCACTACCATAGGCGGTGGAGGCTCGTATGACAGCACATTGATTATCCCGAACCTCAACTTACTGTTGACAAGGAATTTTTACATGTATATAAGCGACATTCCCGCAAGCCTTAGTAAGCTAACCGTAGCGTTTATATACGACAAGGACGGCAACTCTTCTCCGCTTACCGACCCTAAATAGCACAATTCTAACGTTCAAGCACAAATAAATCGCAAAAGAAAGGCGGGGCTGCGATACCCTGCCTTTTTTATTAAAATCAAAGAAACATGGGACAAGGTGCAATTATAAGAATACCGGTAGATGCAGAGTTACTGCATACCCAAGAAGAGCTTAATGCCTTCATTAACGCGAGTGCGGAAAATGCCATTAGTTATGCCTGCTATCGTAATCCAATTACGATGTATCAATACATCAAGCAAAACTATCCTATCGGTAGCTTTCCTAACTTTAAGGCAGGCTTAGAAACCACTAAGCCAAGCATTAACAGTATGCACAATTTTCTGATGAATGCATATAATGCTTTGCCGGATAATAAGAAGGCGCACTACCTATACACCATACTTCACAGCCTGCCTAAGCAGCCGCAACTTATTAATTGGACAACCCCTAAAACCAACTAAACTATGGCAGACGATATAGCGCAATGGTGGCAGGACACCAAAGGCAATACCGGAGCCGATGACAGCGGGAATACACCGGTGGACAACGGTAACGGTGGTAATGGCTCTATATGGAGCACTATAGCTGATAACGGAGGGGAGTACCTCACAGGATTAGCAAGCATAGTGGCAGCCTTCAAGGGCAACCCCGTTAACAGCGGTGGTGGCAACAACGGTGGTGGCAGCCCGCCACCCAACAACACGGACAACAAAAAGGTACTGATTATGGTAGGCATAGGCATATTGGTGCTTGTGGTTATCGCAATTATTATAAAAGCTCTTAAAAAGTAGGGTAGGCTATGGGCATGGAGGTTACGGCAATAGCGCAAGCGGTGGGAGCTATTATGAATAGCGCAAGTGCTGTTATAAAAAGCCAAATGGCTAAATTAGACAGATTTGCAGCGATTGATAATGCTACCATTGCCTATGACAGCCAGATAGACAAAGACCTCAATGCAGCAGCTTTGGCAGCGCAGGCGCAGGCAGACCGTATTGTTATGATAGCGGTAGCCGGCATACTGTTATTAATCATTGTTTTGGCATTCTTAAAACGAAGCTAACTATGGCATTATGGATATTACCGTTTGTGAACATAGGACCCTCTTTAGACGGCTTAGCAGGTGATTGGATAAGCAGTTATGCCATGAGGCCGGAAGAGTTCAGAGGAACGTTAACGCAGCTACAGGCATATATAGCACAGTCTTCTGATAATTGCGGTGCTTATGTGCACAGCGAAAATAAAACCATAAGCACCGCCAACGGTGTTGCTACGTGTAAAAGCAAGCTAAACTATCTGTACGAAGCAAAGCTCATGGAATTGGAGCAGCAACAAAAAGCAGATATTGAAGGCTTGCGAAATTGGGCGAAAAACAATATAACAATGGTTTATATTGGAATAGCCATAGTTCTTATTGTATTGTTATTACTTGTATTTTTATAATCATAAATAAAACAAAAAAATGAAAGATTTGCATACCAAGTGGTGGTTTTGGATGATACTGTTAGTTATAGCAGTGGTTGTGGCAGCGGTAGTGCTGCATGGCAAAAACGAAAAAGAAAAGGCTAATAAAGCCAAAGGCAACACAACGGCAGCACCGGCTACAGGCGGAGACTCTACAGCCGGAGAAACCGATAACAATACCGGCAGCGATGTCGCTTAACTCTATTGAAACATGGCTTGGACAAAAACCAAAACGATAATAAGCATAACGGTAGGACTGTTGATAATAGCAGCGGTGGCTTATTTTATCTACAATAAAAACAACAAAGACGCCAATACAGCAGACAGCGGTTACAAGCCGTTTGACAGCGGGGATAAGCCCGCTTTTGACAGCATTGTAGCCAAAATCAAAAGCAGTCAATTTGCGGGAGATTTAACGTATATATTGGATATATATGCCCGCGAATATGCACCGGGCAAGCCTAACGCACCCACCGATGATTATAGCCTTGTAGCGGGCAAGCAAACCATGACCGGAGGGCTTATGAAAGCCGTATGGACGGGCTGGATAGGCACTTATACGGAGGGGGATAAGAAAGCGGCAGCGCAGGCATTAGCCAACGATATTGCCGGTATATGGAATAACTATAAGGCTATAGCCTTGCAAAATATGGCATAAGTAACAACACCGTAAAGCCTATCGCTATGATAACACAACAGCAAAAAAAGGTAATGAACGTAGCCATACCCGCCATAGTTGCAGGTATGGCTGCTGTCTTTGCTTACCGCTATACCAAAAAATGGGAAATAACGTTGGGAGCTACAGCGTTGGCATTTTTGCTTGCTTGGGCTATCACAGCGCGTATAACCAAAGAAGCGGTTAAGGCTAAGCCCAAAGATACCGATGTAAACGGCAGCGGGGCTTACGGAGAAGATTATGACCCTACCGCTCTCACGGACGCGCTGTATGACGACTTAAAGCCCCAATTCATTAATTGGAGTAGGGATATAGATAGCTTTAAGAAACTGCTTGCGCTTAACAGTATTGCTTTCAGAAAGGTACATAACGATTGGAACAAAAGATACTACCCTACAATAAAGGAGAGTCTTGCCGTTGCTATTGCTAACGAAGGCACCTTTTTACAGTTTGACGAATTTGCAGACCACCTAAAAAAGCAGTTATCAGAACGATTTATAACCGAAGGCTTAAACTAACGATATGGAACAGAGCACAACCACCGGCTGCGGTTGCAGCAACAATACTGCCGCAGCAATAGGCTTAGGGCTTAGCATTTTAATCACATTACTCATCATAGCCTTACTAATAAAATGGCTAATTAAAAAATAATGGCAGCAGTGAGAGTTATTAACGATTTAGGCAGCGGGATGTTATCGATTAATGGCAAACCTTACAATAAGGAGTGGCTAATGGTATTCTACGATAACACTACCGGAGTTAACGCCAACTGCATTGACATTGTCTATATTACTCGTCCTAACGGGGACAAGGTAATATCTAATGCACACTATAGCGATATAGAGCTTGACGGAGTTGCCTGTACTTCGTATACGCAGCTTACTAACTACATTCAAGCCAAATTCACACCACCTACCGGAGGCGGTGGCGGTGGTGGAGGTGGGGACGCAAGCGCAGCGAACCAAAGCACGCAGATAACTGCTGCAAATACTGCTAACTCAAAGTTACAAAGTATAGATAATCATGTGGTTGCCGGCAATGGCTATTTGGCAAATATAGATGGTCAAACATCTGGCGCAAATGGCTTTTTGAGCGATATTAAAAATAACGGTACTTCGGCTAATACCTACCTCAACAACATCTACACCGCTATAAATAGTAGTATTTATAACCTACTACTTTCTGACCTACGGCACTTCTCCATAGTTAGATATACTTGGGATGCAGGTCAGACTCAAACTCGCCCTGTTAACACATTGGTTGTAGGTGCTATTGCCAAAGTGGACGGGTATCAATTTAATGCTGTGGATATGGGCATTACTTCAGGTGGCTTTAATGAAGTCATATTTAAGACCGAAGAATTAGTAGCTATTGTTCGCAATTCTGTAGAGCATATTAATAGACCGCTACTCACGGCTATTACTGCGACTGCGAGCTGGAAGAATACCACCGCTATGGATGCATATTTATTAGTAGCCGTTCAAATATAGTTATTATGGGGAATTTCAAACTAAACACCGATGTAACGGTAAGCATAGACAACACAAGCATTTTGAAGCTCGGAGCTATGATAATAGCCTGTGCTTTACTTATTATACTACTCATCTTAACACTTTTACGATAATGAAGCTACCTTTGAAATTAAGTACAACACAAGCCGTAATCGGTGGCATAGTATTGCTGCTGATT
This sequence comes from Chitinophagia bacterium, assembly GCA_010021705.1. Classification (GTDB taxonomy): domain Bacteria; phylum Bacteroidota; class Bacteroidia; order Chitinophagales; family Chitinophagaceae; genus RGMU01. The sequence goes on from RGMU01000028.1 coordinate 4,286, forward strand.
ATAATCGTTATAGTCAACTGGAACGTTTGGTTTGCCAAAGAAGACGAGCCGGCAGACGGAGCTCCCAACCCTACCGGAGGTGCACCTACCGGAGGTGCAGCACCCACGCTGCCGCCGGTAAGCAGCGGGCTAAATACCGCTTTGGAGCTAAAGGTAGGCAGTAGAGGTGAAGAGGTGAAGTGGCTACAGAAGCTGCTTAACGGCTTAGATAGCGATAACCCGCTTACAGAAGACGGCAACTTTGGAGCTAAAACTAAAGCCAAATTGTATTACATAGCGGGTGTGAACTCTACTACATTAGCAGATGCTGCGGGCTTTAAGAAGCCGGAGGGCATTAACTTTTGGAAGGTATTTTTCCCTTTGGCAGCTAAATTTTCTTAATATTTTAACCGTATAATATACTTTTTATGCAACACATTACAGCCCAAGAGGCACAGCAATTAGTAACCGACTTGAGAACAAGTATTGGAGAGAACGACTACCAATTTGAGAAAGACAACGCCATGAAGGTGGTTGTAGAACAAGCAGCTAACGGCTTTTCGCAGGCAACCATTTCCGGGTATGACAGGAAAACGGAGTGGGCTATTTGCGCACACTTTCAGAATCTTGGCTATACCGTGCTAATGGAAGAAGAGCACGTAGCAGGGCAACATTCTAAAATGGTTATCAGTTGGTTAGCCGCAGAGGCTACCGCAGCAAGCAAGCCCGCCCATGTTGATAATTAATTATGAAGGCGCAAATATTGCCTTTAAAGACGTTTTCTATCAATACTGTAAGCTCAAGGAGGGCTATCGGAACAGTGTTTACAAAGACCATAAGGGCTTTGATACTATTGGTATAGGTCATCTTGTTACCGGCAGCGAACCGTTTCACGTGGTAGCGGGCAAAACCTATACGGACAGTCAAATTAAACAACTGTTTGATTTAGATTATGATAGGCTCGGCATTGAGGCTTTTGCGGAGGAAATTAAGGCAGCAGGCTATACCGGATACAACATGATGTTGGCGGTTAGCCATTTCGTTTGGGCACACGGAGGGGGGCAATATCGCACCTCTACGTTGCGTAAGGGCTTGCTCGCCAACCAATACGACCTATCTACCGTTAAGGCTTACTTGAAGGCGAACTGGGACTTGCGCAGCGCACCCAACCAAAGGGTGAACGCTGAAGACTTTGAGGTAGGGTTCAGTCCAACCCCGTGGCAGCCGGGTTTTACTTTGCCGTCACGGAGCAATTAACCGATTGGTTTCCCGCGGCGGCAGACTTTATTAAGGAGCACAGCATGGCAGTAACGATAACACTTATGATTTTGATTTTAGCAATACTTTTTTACTTTTTTTACATCAAAAAGCAAAAGCTATGAAAGACACCGCTTTATATTTGCTTTTAGGCATAGTGATAGGCTTTGCCCTATATCATATAGCCTACAGGAACGGCAGCACCTCCATTAAGCCTATTGCCGTTAAGGGTAGCGGTGGTACGGCAGCGGTGGCAGAGGCTACTGTAGAGCAGCCGGAGCTATCGCTATCTGATAGTCTTCTTTATGAGAACTTGCACGCGTGGATGTCGCAGAACACAGGTTGGCTGTGTTGCAAAAATGTTAATGATTAATTTTTAATATATGAAACTACCATATCTATATTGGTTATTTGCAGCAGCAGCGGTAGCGGTTGTTGCTTATTTTGTTGCCAAAGCGGTAAAGCAGCGTAGGGATACGGCTAATATCCGCAAGGAGGTTACCGGCATTGAAACCGGCACACAGGGCAGCGGAACGCCTACCGGTCCCGGTGGTAACCTCACTACTACACCCGGCACTATTAGCGTTACTGTGCCCGCTGATGTAGTTGCTATTGCTAATGGCAATGCTATTACCGGTGGTACGGTAGAGCATAGCGGTAATACGGTAGTACCTCCGGTATCGGCGTATGGCAGTAGCGTAAGTAGCGGTAGCGGTAGTGTATCTGTAGGCGCAGTCAGTGTGGCAAGCGGTGGTTTCTTTATGCCTTAATTTATTGATTATGACAAAATATTATCTATTGCTTTTAGGTATAGCGATTGTAGGCGTAGCCGCCTGGTATATCGCTATGAATAACACAGACAGTGGTAAGAGCAGTGTTTACACCTTAACCGTTTAACTATGATACTATTAGAAGCAGTCAATGGCATTACCGATGTTTTTGGCAACTTTGTTAATCAAAGCCCTGTAATAGCTGCGCTTATCGTGGCTATACGTTATTTCTACAACAAGCAGGTTACGCTTGAAGCCCGCATTAACGATTATGCAGATAAAGTAGAGAAGACATTAACGGAGCAAAACGAAAAGCTAACCGTTATCATTCAGAATAACACAGAGGCATTGAAAGATATGCAGCATTCTTTGAGCGACCTTAAAAGTAACAGTTATGACAGAAAAGCAGCCTAAAAAGCCATTGACAGAAGCGCAAAGGCTTGCTAATTTTATACGCAGCCGCAACACGCCTGAAGGGTTGAAAAATGAGAAAAAGCGAAGAGAAAAGGCGAAAAAAGCAAAAGAAGCGAAAAAAACGCAGGCTAAACTGTTTGGTAAAAAGCCCGCAAAAACGGTAGAAAAGCCCCTAAAAGCGGGGGTAAAATTCGTTAAATACGGTTGGGTACACCCAAGAGACCTTACTACCGGTAAAAGTAACCTAACTGCCTTTGCCGAGTCTGCCGGTGTGTATTTGATAAAAAACGAGCATGGCAGTATCGTTTATGTAGGTATGTCGCATACGCAGCTTGAAGATACTATTTTAAGACACTTTTTCCGGTGGGACGATGATACGCAGTACCGCGTATCTTTGGCGAATGGCAAAGATGATAAGGAAAGTTGGCGCAGGTATAAGGTGCGTGTGTTGCTGATGAATAAGGCAGCTTGCCAAATTATCAAAAGCGGACCCTTATCGGGGCTAAGCAAGGTTCAGGCAATGGAAATGGCACTCGTTATCAAATACCAACCCTACCACAATGAGAACAAGTGGAACAGTGCGTTTGATAGGATGGGCAATAAAATCTTAGTCAAAAAGGGCAACCTTACGGATAAGCATAATAAAGAGCAAGAGCGTGCAGCCAAGTTGTCTAAGGAGTTAGATGACTATTTTGACAGCACGCCCAAGCCTATACCTTCGGATGATGACGATGTGCCGTTTTAAGGCAAATAAGCCGGCTGTATATTATCGCTGTAACGCCCTTTGTGTAGCCACTTGCGTATAAGGCTTATGGTTTGATGTTGCTCCGGCTTGCGATATTCCAATATGGCATAGATGTGCAGCACTAAGGCTTGCGGTATCACAACCGGCTCAAATACCGGCTTTCCCGCTAAATCACCGTCCATATAGGTTAGATTATTTACAGCGTAGCCGGTATAGGTTGCGCTGTCTTTGTTATAGTACCATTTGCGAATAAACACTTGCTCCGATGTAGCAATTACATAAGCGTACCCGTTGGCTATATAAGCATCTTGAAGTTGCTTTACCAATAGGCTGCTGCCGGCTTGGTATTCCGGCTGCATTGCCTCGTCTAATACCGGCATTTCATAAGTGTAAAGCTCCGCTATATCGGAGCCTTGAATTAGTGAAAAGGTTTGAGGCGTAAGCGCAGACTCTCCCTTTTCCTGCACTATCAATTTTCGTATAATGTCCAACTCAAAATCTCTGAAAGAGTCTCGTTGGTAGAGGCTGTAGGCGTATTGCCTTGCGATTTCTGTTGGCTTTCCAAATGCCTCGCCAACAACGGTTAAATCTAACTCATACTGCTTAATAAGCTGCTTAAAGTCCTGTCCGGTCATAATTATTTGTTTATTCGTAGAATTATTTGGTACTCTCTTAAAAAAGTTTTACGTTTGTGAAAAAATATCACAGCGGGCTACCAAACCGTATAAAACAACAGACCATGACACACACAACAAAAAATATTTACCTTTTTAGACTAAGTGTGTGTCAAGCATTGTGTCTATCTGATTACAACGAGTTGGTAGCTCTTGTTTTCGCTATAAGCCTGCGTTGCAATAACGTGGGCTTATCTTTTTTACAACCGTAAAATTAGCGCCCTAATTTAGAGGCTATAGTTATGCAGGCTGTACTGGTGGATAGCTTACATGTATTAGGCTATGCTTTGGCTGCTGCCAAAATTATAGGTGCAGACGCAGAAGTTATATATAGCATACTTTGCTTTGTCAAAAAAGACATAAAGGGAGCAGGTGCTGTAAAAAAAGATAAGTTGGACTTAATCATCAATTACGTATCGGGAATAAGGGTTATGGTAAGAGAGAGGGCTTTTTTGATGCTTTTTGAACAAAAAATGCAAATGAACGATTGCCTAAATGTTTTTGATGACTACTTAGAAAAGTACCAATAGCCTATGGAAAAGATACTTGCAGAACATTTGGGCTTGGAGTACTGTAGTGGCAGGCTCAATACTTTAGGCATAACGGGAGAGCTTAACGCTGTAAAGCTCTGGCAGAAGGAATTGATAGATAATGATGTGGTTGATGTGTTGGTTGATTTTCCGATATTTACCGGCTGCGCTAAAGGGATACAGATACTTACCTATACCCTTGATAGGAAGATTATCACTTACGGCAAAGACAAGCAGTACAACACGGTTAACATAGATACCACCGGCAAAAGCTTTAAGGAAAAGCACAAGATGTTTGAGGCTATTGCAAGTGGGGAGGTTAAGATTGACAAGTATTGCATTATTAGGCTGAGAGAGCCTAAAGTGCACGCAAACGGTGATGTAATGAAGTATTACAAGCCCAAAGGTGTGCTATCTTATCCGTTTTTGCCACCGCAGCTTTTAGACAGTTACGATAAGCGCGAGGCGATACCCGTGCTGTATATTACGGAGGGTGCGTTTAAGGCATTTAAGGCTTGTATGCACGGTATTCCATGCGTGGGTGTGCAGTCTATTACCTGCCTAACGAATAAGGAAACTAACCTGCTTTGGGAGGATATTACTACGCTTGTTACCACCTGTAAGGTAGAGCGGTTGGTTTGGTTAACAGACGGAGATTGTAACCAACTTACGCATAAGGCTATTACTGAGGAAACAGACCTTTATAATAAGCCCAATGCCTTCTTTGAAAGCGTAAGCAAGTTTCAGCACATAACCTCTAGCCTAAAGGATGTGGAACGCTATTTTGCGCACATCAACAGTGAAGAGCTTGCCGGCAGAACAAAGAAGCCGGAATTAGAGCTAAAGGGCTTAGATGACATTTTAGTTGCGCTGCCGTTAGAGCATACTCTGATAGCAGAGGAGTTGTTGTCTTTTCACCGCATGGCTGCGGGTAAGCTATTCCCCGGCAAATACGTTACCAAAATAAGCGTAACGAATAACGTAAATAAGGTACGCGAATACTTTAACCTCCATAACCTTAACCAATTCTACATGTATCATGTAGAGCGAAGGAAAGAGCTAAAGGAGCTAAAAATGTTTACCTACTACGGTAGCACCTATAAATGGAACGAGGAAAAGTGCGAAGCGGAGAAGGAGGTGCCTGCGGAGGTTGCCAAATATATTCTTGTTGGTAATGATTACTATTACCTTTATGAGGGGCAAGATGCTTTTGGGAATAAATATATGGAGCCGCTGCCGCGAACGGAAAAAATAATAGCGCGTTTGATAGGCAAAGCCGCTATAATGCATATACCCTACTATCATAAGTTTACATCAGTGCCGAGTCATATTAATTATCAACGAATAATTAATGACTGTTACAACCGTTACGCTCCTTTTTTACACGAACCGGACGAAGAATGTACTATTGATAACATTAGTACCACTATTACTTTTTTTAAGCACCTTTTTTCTACCGAAATGGTAGCTTGGGAGCAGGGCGGGGTAGCGATTCAATGTGAGCGGTGGGAGTTGGTTTTAGATTATATCACCGTGCTTTACCGCTACCCGGAGCGCAAACTACCCATTCTATGCTTAGTTTCAGAAGAAAGGCAAACCGGTAAAACTTCTTTTGGCAACTACCTTGAGCGACTCTTCTGCGGCAATGTAGCTAATATCCTTAACGATGACTTAAAAGCCGAGTTTAATTCCAACTTCGCAAGCAAATTATTAATTGTTTGCGATGAAACTAAAATAGACAAATCAGAGGTAGTGGAGAAGATTAAAAGTTTGAGCAGTAAAAAAAATATTGACCTTCACTCAAAGGGAAAAGACAAGGTTACTATACCCTTTTGTGGAAAATTTGTGTTGATGTCCAACCACGTAGATGATTTTATTCGCATAGATAAAAGTGAAATTAGATTTTGGATACACAAAGTGCCGGCATTAGCCAAAGTAGATGTGGATATGGAACAAAAATTACAAGAAGAGATTCCCGCCTTTGTTCATATTTTGAATACACGAAAAATGAAATACGCCTATCCAGATGACAGGGCTTGGTTTAGAAAAGAAGTATTGGTTACCGATGTCTTGAAAAATGTGATGAATGAGAGCGTTCCTAATGTAATTAAAGAGGCGGTAGAGGCGGTAGAATCTTTGTTTTATTTAGCGGTAAGAAAGGGCTTTAGTGGAGATTTGAGACTGCCGTTAGAGTATATCTGTGAGCTCGTAGGTAAGAAGGGAGAGAATCGCTATATAGGCAAAATGCTCAATAAGCACGGCTACGCTTGCGGCAGCCCTACAAATTTTACCTATCCCAAAAAAGTAATTAATTCTATTATAGGTGGTAATGGACTGGAGGTTGATATTATATATATTAAGGCAGACGGATTGAGACCGTATCTATTCAAATATGCTGATTTTATCAAAGATGTGCCGGAGACAGAACCGCAGCAGCCTACCAACCCCTACCTACCTATTAATGACAATTACGATGATTTTTAACCACTTAATTGTATAGATAATGACTTCAGAAACAAACACAGAACACATTGGCATTGGCGTATTTATTGGTACTGCAACCGGAATAATTTTTTTTATTGGTATATTAATAGGGGCTTGCATGGTAAAAAGACCTAAAATCGCTAATTATCATAAATATACGGTTAAGGAAAAATCTGTTTCCGTTGGGCAGGGAAACGGGTTATATTATATTGTCATTCTATCTGATTCTGTCGGATATACTGAAACTTTTTATGTAAGCGAGTCTGAATATATTAAATATCATATTGGCGATATTCTTCCGTAATTAAACTATTAACCCATGCCACGCCAAAAGAAGCCTAAACCTATACAGCTATCAATGTTTCCACCGGAGCAGCCCGCTCCGGTAGATCCTAATGATTTGAGTAGATACGACATGCCTATAGTAGAGCTTATAGATATACTTAGCAGCGAAGAATTGTATGCCTATTTAAACAAATATCCTAAAAAACGTATGGAATGGGTGCGTTTACACAAAAAAGTTACCTCTCAAATAATAGAAATATATGGAGAACCAAGGCGCAAAAAAAGGAAAGACAATTAAGCGCCTTGC
>RGMU01000271.1 GCA_010021705.1 Chitinophagia bacterium
CCCATGCACCTTTTTGGGCTATGGGGCTTTTTCACCTTTTTTACCGGCTTTATTTTTGTTGCATCATTAATTACCGACAAAATAATATGGAAAGATGGCTTTGGCATTACCAATAAGCCCGCTTTTTATCTTTCGCTTACAGCAATGATAATAGGCACACTATTTTTCCTAACGGGCTTTATTGCAGAATTAGTAGTGCGCAATGCCCCTGACCGCAACAATTATTTAATAGAAGAAGAACTTGGTTTTTAGGGTATAGTAATTTTTTTGCCATATACAGTACATTTTTTATAAAAATATAAGGGCACATTTGCAATATATGCGTTTCAATTTGTACCTTTCGCCCAAATAGGCAAATTTTATGTTGCCGGCTATAGCATAATCATGAAAAAAATAGCACTTTTATTTTTACTTACCGCTACAGTATCCCTACCCTCTTATGCACAGCGGTATATGGGTGTGGCTACAAGCAACTGGGGCGGTATCAACAGCATGTATCTAAACCCTGCTTACCTTGCAGATTCAAAATCTAAACTACTAATTGATGTGATGAGTCTTAATGCCGGCATAGACAATAGTTTAGGTAAAATTAACACTGACCCCGGTATAAGACGCTTTATTAGCGGTGAAAACACAAACATTAAAGACGTATTTAACTTTACCGATAAAGATAAGTTCAGCCTCTTAGCCCCTTATGCCGATATAAAAGGACCCGGGCTTATCTATAGCTTTAATGCAAAGCATACCATTGCCGTGAGTACGCGCGTTAGAGGTTTTAATCAGTTTCATAATTTTGACCAAAGTATATATCGCACCATTACAGACTCTGAATACACTAAATCAGGAGACATAATGCTCCATTCTGAAAACTTTAACTGGACGGCACACCTTTGGGGCGAATTTTCAGTGGGTTATGGTGGTGTTCTCTATGAAAAAGGTAACCATAGCTTGAAAGTGGGCGGAACGATACACTTTTTAACGGGGATTGGCTTTTTTGGCTTAAAGGGTAAAAACTTAGATGCCAACTATCTTAAAGGTGCCGACTCTTTTTATGCCAATAACTTAGACGTAGCATACAGTAGTAACATATTTAGCACAGAAAATGTGATTAGAACTAAAATATCACCCGATAATTTTATTGATAAGTTTTTTGGTGAAAATAGCTCTTCCGGCATCAGCGGCGATATAGGTGTGGTGTATGATTATATTGAAAACCCCGGCAAGGGCGTATATACTATGGACGGCAATGACCATGTGTTAGACCGCTCTATTACTCGCTATAAACTACGCTTTGCTGCCTCACTTACCGACATAGGATATATTAACTACAAGCGTGATAAAAATTCCGGCTTTAGTGTTTCAGGCAGTGGCTATATTACGGGTAGAGAAATAGCAGATAGTGTAAGAAATGCCGAGAGCTTCAAAAAATATGCCTTAAAAAAAGGTTTTAAAATAGACACCAATGGTACGGACACCAAGCTATATATGCCTGCTACATTGCTACTAACCATTGACTATAACCTTTACAAAAACTTTTATGTCAATGCTACCTATATGGCTAATTTAGCCGATAGAGCAAATTATGGCAACTCTGTTTATAATCAATTTACGATTACACCCCGCTTTGATGTAGCAAAATTTAGTGCCGCAGTGCCTATTTCATATAGCTCTTTAGCCGACAATGTAAGAGTAGGATTAGGGGTGCGTGTGTTGGGTTTTTATGCCGGTTCAGATGACTTAGTGGGTATATTAAGTAATGGTCAGTACGGGCTTAATTTTTATATGGGTGCTTTTGTACCTTTCAACAAACACCGCATAAAAGATAGAGACCAAGATAAAGTGAGCGACAAACGCGACAGATGCCCTGACGACCAAGGACCGCTTTCCAACCATGGTTGCCCGGAAAAAAATGATGATTAATATTTTTTAACATTGGGACTGTCCGTTTGGTATTATTTTTGCAGTAATTATTGTATCATACTAAATAAAGCACAAAATGAAAAAAAGCATTTTATTATTAGCAGCAGCTACACTGCTATTCGCCTCTTGCGGAAATGACGCACAAAAAAAGGCAGAACAAGAAAAAGCAACGCAAGACTCTATTGCTAAAGCTGAAGAAGCAGCGCGTATGCAGGCACAGCAAGATTCTTTAAACAAAGCTAATGAAATGGCTGCTGCCCGCCAAAAGTTTGTTACGGACTCTATAGCCAAAGAAGACTCCATGAAAAACGCCAAAGCACCTAAAGGCAAAACAAAGGGCACTACTAAAAAGGCAGACCCTAACAACTCTATAGACAAAGGAGGTTCCCACATGGCAAATACCGGTGCAACGCCTCCGGGCAACACAGGTGGTTTGCGTGCTCATTCTGATGATAAAGCAGCCGACCCAAACAACAAACCATCAGGTGGTGGTGGTCTAAGGGCACACAGAGACAAATAGTAAAGCCATACACATAATGATATATAATAACCGTAGCTGATGGGCTACGGTTATTTTTTGCCTTTTACTCCAGATAGTTGATGTTTCTTTAAAACAGATAACGCCCCTCT
>RGMU01000272.1 GCA_010021705.1 Chitinophagia bacterium
AAAAGCAGGTAACTTTTTTTCTACCATAAGCTTTGGCATATTCAAAGGCATATTTAATAATTTTTTCGCAACCGGGCTTAGAAATTAGTTTAAGACATTGAACTACTTCATCTGTTTGTTGGTGCTCAATACCTGCATATAGGTCTTCTTCGTTTTCCCGCACTATCACCAAATCCATAGTAGGGTGTTTGGTTTTCACGTAAGGATGGTACGAAATGCAAGGTCTTGTGTTGGCATACATACCCAGCACTTTTCTTATCGTTACGTTCAGGCTTTTATAGCCCCCTCCTTGTGGAGTGGTGATGGGTGCTTTTAAGAATATTCTGGTTCTGCGAAGCGATTCCCAAGCAGAATCGTCTATGCCTGATGAGTTTCCGTTTAAATATACTTTTTCGCCTATTGCTATTTCTTCAATGGCAAGGGATGCGCCTGATGCCTTTAATATTTTTAGAACGGCGGTCATAATTTCAGGACCTATACCGTCTCCGTAGGCAATGGTTATGGGAGTGGGCTGTGTGTTCGTGCTCATATATAATTAAAATGTAAGTTATTTTTGGTTTAATTGTTCGTTAGATTGTATTACTTTTTCTAAGTTTTTTTGTTTTATATCTAAAAGGTATTGTTGGCAAGCGGGTTGATGTGTGGCAAGTATTTGCATGGCTAATAATGCTGCATTATAAGCACCGTTGATAGCCATGGTGGCTACCGGCACGCCTGCCGGCATTTGAACAATGGATAGTAGCGAATCCCACCCGTCTATAGAGTTTTCCGATTTTATGGGCACGCCTATTACCGGCAGTGTGGTTAGCGAGGCTACCATGCCGGGTAGGTGGGCGGCACCTCCGGCACCTGCTATTATCACTTTTATGCCTCTATCGGCTGCATTTTCGGCATATTCTACCATCCACTTAGGGCTACGGTGCGCCGAAACTATCAGCACTTCATGGTCTATGCTATACTCTTGCAGCAAAGCGGCTGCTTTTTGCATAATGGGCAAGTCTGAAGCACTGCCCATTATAATGCTGATAGCGGGTAAAGGCAGGGTCATACAGCGTTGATTATTCTTTTTATACTTTGGTAATAAACATTGAGGTCGCTTAGGCTTCTTGCCCCCACCGTAACATGCCCTAATTTTCTACCTTTTGCAAAATTATCTTTGCCATACCAGTGAATATAGGTATCTGAGCAGGTGGCTACTTCGTCTAACATTCGCCTGTAATCGTTGGCTGTTTTTCCTTCTTTGCCTAAGATATTAATCGTAAGTGCGCGTCTAAGGGTAGTGGTATATCCCACAGGGTATTCTAATAACAGCCTTATTTGATTATCAAATTGTGATGTTCGGTTGCATTCTATGGTATGGTGCCCGGTATTGTGTACGCGTGGCGATATTTCGTTTATCCATACTTTATGGTTAGTATCTATCATCATTTCTATTGCCATAACCCCTAAATACTTAAACGATAGCGTGATAGCGTGCGCATAATGTTTGGCTATTTCGTATAAAGCCGGGTCTATGGAAGGGGGGGCAATATAATAGTCTAAAATATGGCTTCCTTTTAAGTTGGTCATTTGAGCGGGTTCATAGCAATGCACTCTGCCACTTTCGTCTCTAATGGCAATGATTGAAATTTCATATAATATATCAACCAACGGCTCTGAAAAAAATGGTTCGTCAAACACATCTTTTAGGTCTTCCGGGCTGCTAATCTTCATCACGCCTTTACCGTCATAGCCTGCTAATCTTTTTTTAATGATAAATGGATAAGGAGGTATATTTTTTTCAAATTCTGCCTTTGAAGCATAAGCCTGACCGGGTAAAGCGGGCAAGCTGTGTGCAAGCAAAAACTCTTTTTGGCGATATTTGTCTTGTATAATTTCTATAGATTCCGGGTCAGGAATCACCTTTACTCCAATGTCTTTTAAATACTTTAACGCATCGGTGTTTACGGCTTCTTTTTCTATGGATATGGCTTTCAAATTTTTGCCAAATTCTACTACGGTTTCATAGTCAAGCGTAGAGCCTTTAGTAAAGAAAGGGGTGTATTTTGCTGCAATAACACTATTGCTATCTTCTAAAATAGACAGCGATGTGCCAAAATTCATAGCCGCTTGCTGAAGCATACATGCCAACTGACCACCACCCAAAATGCCTATGCTGCGCTCATTCATTATCAGGGATATTTGCTGCAAAGGTAGCAATAGTTGGCTTTTTTCCAAAGGTGCTACTTATTCTTAGGTGGTGATAGGGTGATTATCTTTTTTGTTAAAGAATGCTAGAGTTAATGATAGCGTAAAGTGAGGTTATTACACCTCCTCTATCTCCTCCACGCTAAGCCCCGTTAAGGCTATAATATCGGGTATTGCCATACCCCGCGCTTTACAATTCTTTGCCATAGTAAGCATAGCTTGTTTTGCACCCTTTTCCATTCCCTCCTGCAAACCCTTCTCCATTCCCTCCTGCAAGCCTTCTGCTTTACCTTCAGCTTTTCCCATCTCTAATCCCTCCTGCAAGCCTTGTTGCAAGCCTTCTTGCAA
>RGMU01000273.1 GCA_010021705.1 Chitinophagia bacterium
AACGGCCAGATTGGTAATTTTAATGAATCAAGCAGAAGCACCTTTTATTATTGTGGTTTCGCTTGATGCGAGTTTAAAACCAGCGGGATTTCCTTTAAAATTTCCATAGCTTGGGCTTTAACATGCTCCGGCAAATCTTCCGGCAACTCTACACAATTATTCCATAAATCTTTCCGCAACTTGTCATTAACTTTGCCCGAACTGTTGATATACTGTTTGAGTAATAAATAATCAAACAATGCCTCCGACTCTTTTTGCCCCAAATAGATGGGTTCATCACCATTAAAAGAAACGTTAATGCTGTTGAAGCTATGCGTTTGCAAAACACCAAATTTTATTCCCGTTTCGGTTTCCATTTCTTTTTGTAGATTTTCTACAAAATCTTCATAAGATTCGCTTGCCATTACGGTTAGCGTGTTTACGTCAAAGCCTTTTACACGTTCTCCGTTTTGATTGACCGCAAGGCGCAGCCCCCTGCCCACTTCTTGCCGCCGCTTAATTTCTGAACTGCCGGCATCTTTTAGGGTGCAAATTTGAAACACATTAGGGTTGTCCCAGCCTTCTTTTAAGGCAGAGTGAGAGAATAAGAACCTTAGTTTAGAGTCAAAACTTAATAGTTCTTCTTTCTTTTTCATTATCAGGTTGTAGGTATCTTCATCGGAGGCTACATTACCTTTGGTATCTTTAAAGTATTCGTACTTTTCTTTTGGGTTGCCGGCTTTTGGTTTTTTGTCAATAGAAAAATATCCGTTGTGAATAGAGGCTACTTCGCTGTCTATATCGCTTATATGCTCAAACAGTGTTTTGTATTTTGGCTTTTTGATAATTCTTTTGTATTCTTCTTCAAACATGGTGGCATAATCACCGTTTTGGCGGTTGCCGTCTTCGTCATAAATGCGGTAGTGCTTTACGGCATCTATAAAGAAAAGACTGAGCACCTTTATGCCCATCGGGTTTAGCTTTAGCTCTTTGTTTAAGTGTTCTTCAATGGTTTTGGCTATCATCATGCGCTTTATTAGCCTATCGTCCACGCTGCCAATGGTTTCGCCAAGCCTTAGTATTGTACCATTGTTAAATTCTATATATTCGTTGCCCGGTGCGGTGTGAATATCCTGCACTTGATAGCCTTCATATTCCTGCCGGTTGGTGAGTAGCATCAGGTCTTGTGGTTTTTTTATTTCTTTGGCTAAGCGTCTATATTTTCCATTTTCCAAAATATCTATTTCCACTTTTGCGGTAATGCCCTTTTTATTAGATACCGATAGCAGCTTTATGTAGGCTGCCGTGGTGGCGGCATCTTGCACGGTGGTGCTTGCTACCTCTATTTGCTTTACTAACTGCTTTTGATACGCATCTATGGCATTGAGCTTATACAGCAGATTGGGCGCGGTGCGGTGGGTGGCAGAGTAGCGTAGCATTATAAGCGGATTAAGGCGTTCTACAGCCTCGTGGGCTAATGCTGTGCTAAGGGTGGTTTGTGGCTCGTCTATTATTACTATGGGCTTGGTTTCCTGAATAAGCGATAGCGGTTTGTAGCCCAATTTGTCGTTATAACGGTGAATGATATTTACATTCTTGCTCTCGTCTCTCTCATCTTCAAAACTTTTGCGAAACGAATCTATGTTAATGACCATGATTTGAAGGCGCGGATTGGTGGCAAAGTTCCGTATTTCACTTAATTGGCTGCTGTTATACACAAAGTAGGAATAAGGAATATTGTTATATAGGCTCTTAAAATGGTTTTCTGTTATTTGAAGGCTTTTATACACCCCTTCTTTGATAGGGATGGACGGCACTACAATAATAAACTTGGTGAAACCATAGCGGAGGTTCATTTCCATGATAGACCGCAAATACACATAAGTTTTGCCGGTGCCGGTTTCCATTTCTATAGAAAAGTCGTAGTTTTTTCTATCAACCGTTTCAGCGGTGGATATTTTTAGGTGATTTCTTTGCTGTATGGCTTGCACATTGGCTAATAGCTGCCCGGGTGTTAGCTCCAATTTGTTGGCATAGCCTATTTCGTTTAGCGCAAGGCTATTTTGATGCCGCGCAATATATTCGGCTGAAAATACCGTAAAATTACCGGCACACACCTCCTGACCCTTAAATATATCTACCACCGCCGCTATGGCATCTTGCTGGTAGTCTAATTCGCTTTCAAATTGAATTTTCACGAAGAGAATTATTAATTATTAATTATTAATTATTAATTGTTAATTGTTAATTGTTGTGGTTGGTATTGATTGATAAAGGTACACAAATGATTATTAATTGTTGGGTGTACACTACCTGAATAGTATCTATAAAGACGCTCAACTATTAATTATTAATTATTTTTCATTATTTTTCATTTTTTTAATAATGCTTGTTATTAGCTTAATTAGCTCTGTTGCATCATCGTTAATACTGCTAAATTGCTGTTCACTAAGGTAGTCTGTAGTCTTTAATAATTCAAGCCAATATAAAGTTTCATTTATTTCTTTTTGAGCTATTGCAAATTTATGAATAAAGTCCGGC
>RGMU01000274.1 GCA_010021705.1 Chitinophagia bacterium
TTCACAAATACAAAACCTAAAAGTGTGTTACTTCCCCCCTGCCCATACGCCACATTATGCCATAATAATAACACACATAATAACGACTGCAAGTATATTTTCACGGGCAAAATCTATTTTATTAACGAAATTCATTTATGAAATGGCTAAGGGTAAGTCAAAGATATAAAAATAACGCTAAACACTCAAAAATATTATTCAGAGCCTGAATTTTTTTCATTAATCCGAAAATTAGAGAACTCATCTCACACAAAAAAAGAGCCACCCATAAGGTAGCTCTTTTTATATGCGGTATAAACTGTTGGTTATTTGAATTGAGGAATAAGGTCTTGGGCAAGTTTCACCATTTTGGCAATGCCTTCTTCGGGTAGTGCGCCTTTTTTAAACTCCTTTAATACTTCAGGGTGTCTAAGCTCCATTTGCGTTAAAAAGGCTTCTTCAAACTCTTTTACACGCTTCACGGGCACTTCTCTAATCAGGTTGTTTGTACCTAAGTAGATAATGGCAACTTGTTTTTCTACGGAATATGGGGCATACTGCGCTTGCTTTAGAATTTCCACGTTGCGGCTACCTTTGTCAATAATGTTTTTAGTAGCGGGGTCTAAGTCGCCACCAAATTTTGAGAAGGCTTCCATTTCGCGGTATAGGGCTTGGTCAAGTTTTAGCGTACCGGCTACCTTTTTCATGGATTTGATTTGGGCATTACCACCCACACGGCTAACGGAGATACCTACGTTAATGGCAGGGCGGATACCGGAGTTAAACAAGTTGGATTCTAAGAATATTTGCCCGTCTGTAATAGAAATTACGTTTGTTGGAATATAGGCAGATACGTCTCCGGCTTGTGTTTCAATGATAGGCAGTGCGGTTAATGAGCCACCACCTTTTACTAAAGAACGGATGCTCTCTGGCAGGTCGTTCATGTTTTTGGCAACGCCATCGTTGTTAATCACCTTAGCAGCACGCTCTAATAAGCGGCTGTGCAGGTAAAACACGTCTCCGGGATAGGCTTCACGTCCCGGTGGGCGGCGAAGCAATAGAGATACCTCACGGTAGGCTACGGCTTGCTTAGAAAGGTCGTCATATACCACAAGGGCTGGGCGACCTGTGTCTCTGAAAAATTCGCCTATGGCTGCACCGGCAAATGGTGCATAGAACTGTAGAGGAGCAGGGTCGGCAGCAGAGGCACACACAATGGTGGTATATGCCATAGCACCGCTGTCTGACAATGTACGCATTACACCGGCTACGGTAGATGCTTTTTGACCAATGGCTACATATATGCAATATACGGGCTTGCCGGCTTCGTAAAATTCTTTTTGGTTGATGATAGTGTCTATGCAAATAGCCGTTTTGCCGGTTTGGCGGTCTCCGATAACCAGCTCACGCTGTCCGCGACCTACGGGTATCATTGCATCAATGGCTTTAATGCCGGTTTGCAATGGTTCTTTAACGGGTTCTCTGAATATAACGCCGGGTGCTTTTCTTTCCAACGGCATTTCATATAGCGTGCCGGCTATGGGGCCTTTACCGTCAATAGGTTCGCCAAGCGAGTTTACCACCCTGCCTACCATACCTTCGCCCACGTTGATAGACGCAATTTTGTTGGTACGGCGCACTTGGTCGCCTTCTTTTATGCCGGCAGAATCTCCCATTAACACCACACCCACATTGTCTTCTTCTAAGTTAAGGGCTATGGCTTTTACTCCTGTATTAAACTCTACAAGTTCACCTTGTCTTACGCCTGTTAAGCCATAAACGCGGGCAATACCATCGCCTACTTGCAGTACTGTGCCTGTTTCTTCAAGGCTGGTATTGGCATCTACACCGCTAAGCTGCTTGCGGAGTATGGCTGATATTTCATCGGGTTTGATACTAACCATAAATATAGCTTTATTGTTTTATAAATCGTTGAATAAATTACTGAATATTGGCTTCTTAGTTTAGGTTGGTAAGGTACGCATTTTGAGAAATAGATACCTTAAAGTCGTTTAATTTCTTTTTAATGCCTGCGTCATAAAGTTTGTCTTCTATTTGCAGTATAAAGCCTCCTATAATGCTTTCGTCCACTTTAGTGTTTAGCACAATGGTGGTGCCGGGCATGTATTCTTGCAGCTTTGTTTGAAAGGCTTGCTTATTTTGCTCCGATAAAGGTACTGCGGTGGTTACTTGCACGGTTTTAATGTTTTTGTAAACATTATACTGGGCAATAAATGCTTCTATTATTTCTTTAATGTAAACCTCTCTTCCTTTTTGCACAAGCAAGCGGAAGAATAGCAGAGAAGCAGGGCTAATATGGGCTGCTACTATTTCTTCAATAATAGCGATTTTTTTATCACCCTTTATAACGGGGCTACGCAACATTAGCTCAAAGTCATGACTTTGCTTGCACAAGGCAAGCATTAACTGCATATCGGCAAGTATATTTTCTATACTGCCTTGTTCTAATGCAAGGTCTATCAGGCTTTTGGCATATCTATGCGCTATCCG
>RGMU01000275.1 GCA_010021705.1 Chitinophagia bacterium
GGTCCAGTCTCGCCTGTAGGTCCGGTTTCACCTGTAGGACCTGTTTCTCCCGTTGGTCCGGTTTCACCTGTTGGTCCCGTTTCGCCTGTGGGTCCAGTTTCTCCCGTAGGTCCAGTCTCACCTGTTGGCCCTGTTTCACCTGTTGGTCCCGTTTCACCTGTAGGACCGGTTTCGCCTGTTGGCCCTGTTTCACCTGTTGGCCCTGTTTCACCCGTTGGGCCCGTGTTGCCCGTTGGCCCTGCCGTTCCGGCAACACCTGTTGGGCCAGTGGCACCTGTGTTTGTTGCGGAACCAGGAATACCAACAGGACCTGTGGGACCGGTGTTGCCTGTGGAACCTGTGTTTCCTGTTGGGCCTGTAGGACCAGTTTCGCCTGTAGGACCAGTTTCACCTGTAGGGCCAGTTTCGCCTGTAGGACCGGTTTCACCAGTAGGGCCGGTTTCACCAGTAGGGCCGGTTTCACCTGTAGGACCTGTTTCGCCTGTTGGGCCAGTTTCACCTGTAGGACCAGTTTCTCCAGTGGCACCTGCGACACCTGTAGCGCCTGTGGGTCCAGTCTCGCCTGTAGGGCCGGTTTCGCCTGTTGGGCCTGTTTCGCCAGTAGCACCTGCGGACCCGGTGGCACCCGTTGAACCACCAACAGCGGACCACGCTGGACCGCCATCTGTATATTCCATCGCAAATACTGTCGTTCCTTCAAACGTCACATAGATGTTTCCAAATCCTCCACTGTTGTTGTTCAAGTTGAAATATTCAGGATTTCCACTGAACATTGAACCGAAACGTGGGTCATTTCCAGATCCACCAGAGGTATACACAATCAAATTACCATCAATTGGGGGTCCTGAATATCCAATACGCAGTTTCTGCGATTCGTTTGGATATGCTCCACCTGTGACAGCCTGACGTAAATTTGTATCGTATGTATCATCGGCAATGTAGAAGGTCCAGTGTTCAGCTGGTTCGGTTGTGATTAAAATACCCTCATCCGTTGGTTGTTTTGGTCCATACAGTGTTCCTGTGTTGGTGTCGTAGTAGAATTGTCCAAGAGACCCCGTTGAATTGTCTGGAACACCTGACGCAGAAATTGTGCCTGGTCCCATGGCACCTGTGGGACCCGATGGGCCTGCGTCACCTGTGGAGCCGGTGATACCAGTTGGGCCTGTGGCTCCTGTTGGTCCAGTGGCTCCTGTTGGTCCAGTGGCTCCTGTTGGTCCAGTGGCTCCTGCGGACCCGGTGGCACCCGTTTCACCTGTAGCACCAACATCGCCCGTGGGTCCAGGGTCACCTTGAGGTCCAGGGTCACCTTGAGGTCCAGGGTCACCTTGCGAACCAGGATCACCCTGAGGTCCAGGGTCGCCTTGGTTGCCTTGCGAACCAGGGTCACCTTGAGGACCTGTGTCACCTTGGTTGCCTTGAGGACCCATATCACCTGTGGCGCCCGTTACTCCGTTTGTTCCACCTAACGCAACCGATACCAAATACGTGGCACTATCATTGATTCCTCCATATCCAGTGTTGTTCGTTACAACTACATTGTACTGTTGAACACTATCGTTCGTATTGTAGTTAACTGACACAATCTGGTACGTGCCGTAGCTGGCACCTGTATTTTCTTCAATAACTGACAGTGAGACCGTATTTGTGGGTAGCCAATTAGTAACCGAATTCCATACAAATTCAGAAGGGCCGGCCTGCCGTTCCGGCAACACCTGTGGCACCAGCAACGCCCGTTGAATACACATACAGATTTGAAATTGTTGTTGTTACTGGCAACGGTACACCCGGATCATTGTTAACATTCGCCAAACACGATACTTGGCGTCTGCCTTTTACAACCGGCGTGCTTGTTCCTTGTAAGGTTCCATTCACATACAGACCAACAACAGTCATATTCATTGTACAGCGTTACACTTGTTGCGGATTGAATTGTTGGCGAACCGTTGTCAACTGAGAGTGTGAATGGCGCTGTTGTGGCTCCTGTTGGGCCTGTGGGACCTGCCGTTCCGGCTTCGCCAGTCGGTCCAGTCTCGCCAGTCGGCCCCGTTTCGCCTGTGGCACCAGTCGGTCCAGTTTCGCCAGTGGCACCCGTTTCCCCAGTCGCACCAACATCACCAGTAACACCTGTTGGTCCCGTAGGTCCCCCAATGACGTACGTCATACTTGTAGGCGTATTTGTTGTAAACAAAACTCCAGCTGCCGACACCTCAATTCCATTGAGAGACCAGTATGTTTCATTATTTATTACTTGTGTCAACGAAACTAACACATTTCCTGGATTGCTTAAATCGGGATTGCTGTAATTAATGAAAATTGGTACATTTGAAGTTAGCAAATTGAGAAGAGTTGTAAACAACGATAGTTGGCTTTGACCATTGCTATCGTATAGATTGAAATCAGAGTAAAACATGGCACCAGGTGTTGTGCCTGAGATGCCAAATTCACCGGAATTGGATGCGGTACCATACAACCATGTTGAGGCCTGAC
>RGMU01000276.1 GCA_010021705.1 Chitinophagia bacterium
ACACCGGAACCATATTTAAATATACGCGCTTCACGCACCCAAAGGTCCATTATGCCGCCGTCATTTACCAAATCATCTTCTACATTTAATATAAAACAGGCATGGGGCTGTGGACGCTCATAAGCACTTGTAGAGCGTTCTACCTCCTGCGTTTCAGGATTTACAAAATAATGCCCCTGTGGCTTACCATTAATACCATATACGCTATGCAAGCCGGTATTAAACCACTGTGGCGAATTGGGTGCACCCGACTGAGATAATAAGCTATATACCAACTCATCATAAAATACTTGTGCGTCTTCGGTTGATGCAAAGTAACCATATTTACTGCCCCATTGCTGCCAGCATGATGCCAAGCGATGAGCTACTTGTTTTATAGATGTTTCGCTTCCTAAGCTACCGTCTGGCTGCGGTACTCCCGCTCTACGGAAATACTTTTGCGATAGAATATCGGTAGCCACCTGCGACCAATGAGCCGGCACTTCTACATTATCCATGTGAAATGCTATTTCCCCACCTATGTTTTTGATAGTGGCGGAGCGTTTTTCATACTGAAACATATCCCATACCGATACGTCACTTTTAGTATAATGGCGATTAAAGGAAAGTCCTTTTTTAGTGCTGTTTGTGCTCATTGCTGCTGATTTATTTATACGGAATTTGAAATGATTTACAGATTAATTTGCTATGAAGCGGAATGCAAGATACGAATTTCTGTTCAGCTTGTGAACGAAAGCCATCCACATTATGTGCTTACGGATATGAATTGTGAGTTAATGTGTGATTAAAATGTAGATTAAAATATTTGCCTCGCTTGCCTACTTTTATAAGTGATACCCGCTTTTTACCGGCACAAATTCATGCCAAAATATTCTTTTATTAGGTAGTAAAACAATAATGGCATACCTTAGTTGCTTATGCGATACATGGTTTTATTACTATTAAGTGTGTGGTTTTATAGTCCTGCGGTGCAAGGGCAGCATGCAGGCACTCCCGCTTCAAAAATGGGAAACAACAGCATGAACAATGCCTTTTTTCTCTTTGTATCTGATTTGAAAAATGTGGATAACTTTTGGATGAAAAACTTGGTAGGCGATACACTTTATTTTCCCGAACGCTATCAAAGTGCTAACGGAAATAAAGATTCTATATCTCCGTTTGAGAATATGATAGCCGATAAGCCCATCCTGTTGGAAAATATGTCTATTAGTTGGGCAGACGGCAAGGTAATGGAAGAACTGCCTAAAGAGCAATTTAATATCACAGACGCTAAAAATAACGGTTGGCACTATATACATGGCTATTGTACCCGGCAATATATGCCGCAAGCTACTGCATGGGTATCTTCTAAACGCTTAGATATTTCTACCCCATACCATGCCGTAGAAGGAAAGTACTTTAAGGTGGTAAATGCTTATGATAGCGTTGTTAATGAATATGTTTACTATCTCATATTTAAGTTAGAAGACGCTAACCACCAATTTTTCACATGGGTAATTGGAAGTAGGGAATTAGCTATGCAAAATGCGCTTTTTATTAAACCGTTAAATCAATTGAAGCAGCAATACCAAAATAAAAAAATATACCTGAAAGAACGCGGATTACCTTATAGTTTGTATGATATTGCAACACAAAAAAATATTCCCGTTCACCCTTACGATGAATATACGGTAACAGATGTTTTGCTATTACCACCACGCAAGAAACAAAGTATGGAAATACCCGTAATACTTGCCCAAAAGGGCAGTGATACGATTGCTATTGCATTAGGCAATGAAGACCGATATTATTATAGCAATGTATTCACATTGAATAAATTTATCTCTCAAGCCGAATACGATTCCATACAAAGCCACAAGCAAGCTAAAACGGATAGTATAGCTCGCGTTGTGGAACATTCAGACCGAGAAGATAAAAAAGCAACGCAGCAAAAATATAACAATTTGATAAAGAAATATGGCAAAGCAACTACAACCCAAATATTGCAACATAGAGTGAGCTTAGGCTATGGAAAGGCTGTATGTGCAGAAAGTTGGGGAGAACCGGTTAGGGTAACTAAAACTACCTATCGGGATATTATTACCGAAACATGGCACTATAAGAACGGGCAGTGGCTTAGATTTAAGAATGGCATTTTAACCGGCTATTCGCAGTTGAATGAAGAATAACAGAATAAAGTTATGCCCCTGCGGTGGCATTGTTTTTTTGAGAGGCTTTTTCGGCAAAGTGGCTTTTGAATAGGGCTGTAAGATTAGAGCTTATTTGCTTTACAGCCACATCTATCATGTTTTTAATAGCCAGTCCTTTTGAAATGCCATGCCCTATTATTACCGGGCTGTTGATACCCAAAATAGGCGTACCGCCGTATATTTCAAAGTTAAAATGGTCTAAGAACGGGTCGCGGAAACCCTTTTGCGAATGGAAGATATCGTAAAACGATTCGGCAAATTTTAAGATAACA
>RGMU01000277.1 GCA_010021705.1 Chitinophagia bacterium
TCGCCTCCCTGTATTTATGATATATATTACCATAGAAGCACGGTTTTCCCCAAGCGGCAGGTTCTAATACATTATGTACCCCTCCTTTGTCTAAGCCCCCTCCTACCCATGCCACCGTACCCAACGAATAAACGGATAGCAACATACCTATTTTATTAACAATAAGTACCCGCTTGCTGTTGGTATTGCCGGTGTATGATGTATAAAGCTCGGCAGTGTTTCCATATTGCTTCATTAGCGCATCTATATGGGCTTGGTCTATTTCATGGGGCACTACAACCAATTTCCAGTCAATAGGCAAGAGGTTTAGCGCGCTATGCAGTAACTTTTCATCTGATGCCCATGTGCTACCTGCCACTATTATTTTATTATTACCACAAAAGTCGGCAACTTTTTTTATTCCCACATGCTTGGGTTGCGAAATTGCATCAGCTACCCTGTCAAAGCGGGTATCACCGGCTATTTGCACGTTTGTGCAGCCCACGCTTGCTAATAACTGCTTGCTTGCTTCATCTTGTACATAAATCATAGCATAGTAACCCAGCATTTTACAATACCATCTGCCTACTATAGGATTGAAAAAGGGCTGGCTTTTACGAAAAATAGCAGATACCAGCACTACGGGTATAGACTGCTTATATAAATCATACAGATAGTGATACCAAAATTCATACTTCACAAATATTACCAACGAAGGATTTATATGCTTTATAAATTGTTTAGCATTGCGATGGGAATCGGTGGGTAGATAATAGATATAACTAATAGCGGGGTGTGCTTTTACGGCTTCATAGCCGGAAGGAGAAAAGAAGGTGAGTACTATGGCATAATCGGGTGCTTTTTGTGCTAATGCCTCAGCTATTGGTTTGCCTTGCTCCCACTCGCCTAAAGAGGCACAGTGTATCCATATTTTTTTACGTTTTTCTTTGCTTTGCTCTTCGCCAACTTTTTGCAATAAGCCCTGCCTTCCCTTTACCCATTTTTGGGCTTTAGGGTTAAACAGCGAAGCTACCTTTAGTGCAAAAAAATAACTGTTAACCAATAAAGAATAGAGTAGCGTCATTCAAATACTATTTCCTCTTCCTTTCGTTTGAAAATGGGTATCATCCATGCAGCCTTTATGCCAAGCAATATGTCGGTGCGGGCTTCGGTGTTTTCCCTGCCTAAGTCAAATTGGTATTCTCTCCTACCTTTGGTAAAGCCCAAAACACCGTCAAACGCAAAGTTAAAATTAAGCAAGCCGGTGGAAGAAATATAAGAATAGCCTACAGTACTGCCCAAATACCAACCATTGGTAAGCCGGTCATAGCCTTTTAAGTATTCACCCCGCAGCTGAGGAACATCTTTATCACGAACAAAAATATTGATTCTGTGCTGAATAAAGCCGGTAGAGCCTAATATAAACAAGCCATTATCGGGATTTGATTTATTTTTTTTAACAATTTTACCCACCTGAATGCCTGCCATATAGCCTCTTTCGTAAAAGGGCACACCCACGCGATTGCCGTCCACATTAAGCATTTCCACCGTTTTGCCGTTAAAGCCCAAATAGCGGTCGCGGATATTAATCATCAGCGAATCGTCCTTTATCTTACCCCCTACTATAAAGTCGGTACGAATGCCTATTATCCAGTTTTGCTTGGTTTTATACCATAGCGAAGGTCCTAACCGGTAAGACATGCCAAATCGCTTTGCCATATCAGCCATAGGCAGGTCTAAACCGGCATTTATATTAAATATAATGCCACTATGCGTATGTTTTTCTTCCCCGCCGGGTCCAAAAAGTTTTTCTTGCGCATGGGCTGTTATTGCTCCCATGAGGGCAATAAACAACACTCCAAACGCTTTTTTTATACCGCAAATGCCCATAAATAGCAGGCTATCTTAAATTAGCCTATAAAATTATTTCATTTTTGCCTTATTATAGCTTTGTTGCTCCATAAAATGACTATATTTATTTAATAATTAATATTTGTGCGCTCCACTTCTGTTACAACCTATTCTTATTGCTACCCTACCGGCAATGTATCTTACCATATATACGGCAATTATGCCACTTTTTATGAACATACCCTTAATGAAACAGGTATTTATATTACCGACCCTAAATTAGCCTCGCTTTACGCTTCTTACTTTAAGGATAAGAAGACCTTATTAGTGCCCGAAGGTGAAGCTGCCAAAACAGCAGAAGTGTATATTAGCGTATTGCAGCAACTTTGTGAACTGAATGTGGACAGAAGTTTTACTTTGTATGCTTTGGGGGGAGGCTCGGTATGCGACCTTGCAGGTTTTGTGGCAAGTACCTATATGCGGGGCATACCGGTGGTGTATATTCCCACCACCCTATTGGCAATGGTGGACGCTGCCATTGGGGGCAAAACGGGCATAAACTTTGGCGGGTATAAGAACATTATAGGCACAACTACACAGCCCCAACAGGTTCATCTACTGCCCGATTTG
>RGMU01000278.1 GCA_010021705.1 Chitinophagia bacterium
AGATGATGATGTAATTATGCTTAAAGCCATGAACAACATCTTAAACAAAGCAGGGCATGAAGTTTCATTGGCTTATAACGGCAAAGAAGCCTTAGAAAAAATAGAAGTTTCAGACTTTGATTTGATAATAACCGACATCATGATGCCTTATTATAATGGTTTAGTTGTGCTTAACAACATTAAGAGCAACCCCGCAAAAAGGCATACTAAAGTGATAGCCATGTCTTCAGCAGGTAATATTGATATTAAGAGTGAAGCCTTTAGCCTTGGTGCTGAAGATTTTATGATGAAGCCAATCATTCCAAATCAGCTAATAGAAGTGGTAAAAAAGCATACTTCCGGTAATGTTACTGTAAAGTCCTTTATTACTCGAAAGCCAACAGCAAGTAAAGTATAGCTAAAGGACTATCTTTTCACACAGCTGTTGCAACACATAAAAAGTTATTGGGCAAACGGTAGCATTTTTTAATGTTATCGTTTTTCTTTTTATAAACACATCTTCATCGGTATAGGGGTATCTGCTACAGTCTGATGGGCGAACATCATATATTTTGCAAGTATTATCGTCGTTTAAAAACGCGCACGGCGTGCTCTGCAACACATAGTCTCCGTCTTCATCTATTTTTAGGTATTGCTGTACCAAATCTCCTTCTTTAATCTTTAGGTATTTGGCAATACGCTTAATATCCGGTTGCTTAAACCGAGGCGAGTGATTTTTGCAGCAGTTAGCACATTGCAGGCAGTCTATTGTTTTAAAGGCTTGCTCGTGTAGCTCCGGCAGTAGGGGCAGTATATGATTTATATTGCCTTTTTCTAAAAGGCGTTTGTGTGCCTTATGGTTTTCTTGGGCAAGTGTGCTTAGGCTTTTGGGCGGCATCAGGTGTATATTAGGCTATTAAAGGCTTAGCTTTTGCATAATGCGTTCCAAGTCTTCATCACTGTAAAACTCTATCATAATATTACCCTTGCCGGTTTTTTTACGGTCTAACGTAACTTTGGTTGCAAAGAGAGATGCCATGTCATCTTCTATTTTTTTGTAAATAGCAGGCAACTTGGCAGGTGCGGTAGCTGGTATAGCCGGTGAAGGTTTATCGGTAGAAAGGCTTTTCACCATTTGTTCCACTTGCCTTACGGATAGCCCTTTTTGTAAAATTTCTCTAAATAAATACAGCTGTTTGTCTGCATGGTCTATGCTAATAATTGCCTTGGCGTGCCCCATGCTAATCTTTTTATCCCTCACTGCTTTTTGAATATCCGGCGGCAGTTTTAGCAACCGGATATAGTTGGTAACAGTACTGCGCTCCTTTTTCATTCTATCGGCAACTTCTTCATGCGTCAGGTTGCACTCTTCCATAAGGCGTTTATAGCTAAGTCCAATTTCTATGGGGTTAAGGTCTTCGCGCTGCAAATTTTCCAAAAGAGCCAATTCTAACATCTCTTGCCCGTCTGCGGTGCGTATATAGGCTGGTATATCGGTTAGCCCTGCTATTTGAGAGGCACGCCAGCGGCGTTCACCGGATATAAGTTGGTATTTATCCACATCTACTTTTACAAGCGTTATGGGCTGAATAATGTCGTGGAGCTTAATACTTTCTGCCAACTCTTGCAGGGCAGCCTCGTCAAAGTCATGGCGGGGCTGCTTAGGGTTAACCTCTATCTGTGCTATAGGAATGCGTGCAATGCGGTTTACCATGCCTTCCTGTGCAACAGACGGAAGTGTGCTACCTTCTTCATTAATATCTTGCTCCATATTATTGAGCAACGCTCTGATGCCTTTGCCTAAGCCTCCTTTTTTTGTAGATTGCGACATTCGTTTTTATCTAATTATTTTACGGCGGTTTTTAGTTTTGTCATGTTGTTTTTTTGCAGTATTTCTTTAGCAAGGTTTAGGTAGTTTACGCTCCCCGAGCAGTCGGCATCATAAAGCAATACCGGCTTACCGTAGCCCGGTGCTTCGCCCAACTTAGTGTTGCGGTGAATGAGCGTAGAAAATACCAATTCGTTAAAATGGTTTTTTATCTCTTCCACCACTTGATTGGATAGCCTTAATCTGCCGTCATACATGGTCATCAATATGCCTTCTATTTTTAGCCCGGTATTTATGCGGCTTTGCACTATTTTAATGGTATTAAGCAATTTACCTAAGCCTTCTAACGCAAAATATTCGCATTGAACCGGAATGATAACGCTTTTAGCAGCTGCAAGAGCGTTAACAGTAATAAGCCCTAAAGAGGGTGAACAGTCAATAATAATAAAGTCGTAGCTACCGGCAATAGGCTCTAAAGCCATCGTAAGCAGGTGTTCGCGCTTTGTGTGGTTAATTAGCTCTATTTCAGCACCTACCAAGTCTAAATGCCCGGGTAAAAGATTTAAGTAAGGCGTTTCTGTGCTTAGAATGGCGTCTTCTATCGGTGTTTGATTCACTAAGCAATCGTATAAGCTAATCTTAATGTTTTTAAG
>RGMU01000279.1 GCA_010021705.1 Chitinophagia bacterium
GCAACGGCATAAAAACCATTAGCGTCGGTAATGAAATAAGCGGCAATACATACCCCTATCCAAATAAGCACCACCAGCAGCAGCACATTGAGGTTGCCCCACAGGTCTGATAGCCGCGCCATACCCCAGGCCCCCACAATGGCCACCAATTGTATAATCAGTATCACGGCAATAAGCTGGGCCGTTTGCAACTTCAACTCTTTCGACCCGAATATTGTGGCAGCAAGCATTACCGTTTGCACGCCCATGCTATACACAAAAAAGGCGATTAAATAGTACTTCACAACCTTATTGCGCTTTATACCATGCCAAACGCGCACCAATCCGCCCCATACCGCATTAAATTGCATGGTCGCAGCTTCTTTGGCATGGTTTGCCTTGCTTTGCAGCCCCCTAAACGACACCTGCCCAAAGCCCCACCACCAAAGCCCCACCAGCAAAAACGACAGCCGGGGCGGAAAAGTGTCATCAGTTATGCCAAACGTACCCGGACATAGCACAAACACAAAGCACACTAATTGCAGCAACACACTGCCCACATAGCCGTAGGCATAGCCCAATGCGCTAACCTTATCTTGCTCGGCAGGCAGGGCTATTTCGGGTAGATAGGCATTATAAAACACTATACTGCCACAATAGCCTATGGCAGCCACTGTGGCGCAAAAAATGCCCCAACCCACACCACCCGGCACAAAGCCGTATAGCCCGCAACATGCCAATGCCCCAATGCTGCAAAAAAACTGCAAAAAGTAGATACGCCTGCCACCATTATCGGCTATGGAAGATAGAAAAGGCGATAGCAGCCCCACCAACAAATAAGCAAAGGCAATGGCATAGTCAAACAAGGCACTGTTTTTGAACGCAATGCCCCATAGCACCACCTTATCATTCACTATCACACCATTGCTTTTTTGCGTAGTAATGGCATTATAATAGGCAGGGAAAATGGTGGACGTAACCACCAAATTGTAGGCACTATTAGCCCAGTCATACATAGCCCATGAGCGATGCACTTTTTTGGATAGCCCCTTATCTGTTGCCCCTGCCATGCGTTTGCGTTTTCAGGGGCTAAGGTAGGCTAAATTTTTGTTTTTGGTGGGGGTGAAGTTTGGTGGGGGGAGACCCTTTTCCTTTTATACAGTTAAAATAGCAAACTTAAATATACAGCTATTTTGCTATTGCCTCTCCATTACAGCCTTTAGGTCTTAGTATCTTTTGCCAAAAGGGTTGTATATTGCAGATATGGAAAAGCAATATCTTCTATACATTTCAAAATTAAAGGCTAAGCTCAAAGCAACTAATAAGCAAATTCAGCAGCTTAATCACTTTATTGGTAGGTTAGTGGATAAGAACATAGAATTAAAGCAGCAAGTTGAATATTTAAGAAGGTATATCAATAGCCCGCTTGCGCTCTATGAAACTATTGAGCTATTGTTAGATAAAGACATTTACCAAGACGGGCAAGAATTTCGCTTACAGCAGTATCCGGTGTCAAAAGCAAAAGAAGATAAATACACTACTTTAAGAAAAATCCACCCCAAAAATATTGTTTTTATAATATCTTATGATACGGGAAGAAGAAAGCTAATGGTTTGGAAAAGCGAAGGGGGCGCATACAATACAAATATTATCAATGACAATAAAATGGACTTTGAGACATTATTAAAAATACATGACCCTCTAAACCGCTACTTGTTTCAGCCTAATAGTTCGTCCATTATCAATTTTGAATATTATGATGATTATAACGACAAGTCTGGTGAATATTTAATATTGCGCTCCGCTCCTGATATAGATAAACACCTTGAAAAAGTAGATACAAAAAAATATAAAAAATTAGCCCTATCAAAGACTTTACCCTATAAATTTCAACGATTGGACGGTAAGTACGATAACGGGGATAATAAATTTAGAAATATTGAGTGGACTACTGATAAAGCTTATGAGTACCTAAAACAACACTACCACGAGCAGAAAATTTTACAAAAAAAGCAGTTACATTACATTCAGTTGCTGCAGGATAAAGGCTAAAATACCTTTGTAATCGCTGACAAAACAGCGAAACCAATTTTATGAGCAAAAACTCAAAAGGTTCAGGCGGGTCCTCAAAACCGTCTACCACTTCTGTAAAGTCTAATGCAGACCACAAATCCAATGTGGCTAATCCTAACAAAGGTACGAGCGGTACTAACGATGCACGCCAAGCCATGCTGGACAACAGGAGCAAACAAATTGCAGAAAATAAAAAATAAGTTTTCTGCAATTTACCCAAAAAAGCGGGCTACCTCTCAACGGCAGCCCGTTTTTTTATACCATAGCAGGCTAATATGCTATGCGCTTTTATTGTACCTTTATGGTGGGGTAAAAATAGGCAAAGCTCACCTAAAAAATAGCGCACCATGAATACATTAGAAATATACAAAACCGCAGACGGGGCTACGCAAATTGATGTGCGCTTT
>RGMU01000280.1 GCA_010021705.1 Chitinophagia bacterium
TTAAAGGAATTGTAATTTACGTTATGGTTAGTAGCATAATTAGCGTCATCAGATAAGTTGCCGTCTTGCAATAGCAACGAATAACGGTTATACTCTGCTTGCGACCAATAGTGCCTTGCATTGAGCTTGAGGGACATGCGGTTGGTAAAAATATAAGAGGCAGTAAGCTGATTGGTAACTGTGTGCAAAAGGCGATGCCCTAAGTAGATAGAGTCATTAATATTTTTCACAAAGCCCACATCGTTGTGCTTTGTGTTAATGTTAAGACTATACACCACAAGTAGCTTATCACTAAAGCGGTAGCGTGGCGATATGTTGCGGGTAAATTCGTAACGCCCGTCTTCTGCAAAGCGCACTGTAGCAATTTCTAC
Organism: Chitinophagia bacterium; assembly: GCA_010021705.1. Lineage (GTDB taxonomy): Bacteria > Bacteroidota > Bacteroidia > Chitinophagales > Chitinophagaceae > RGMU01. The sequence goes on from RGMU01000280.1 coordinate 372, forward strand.
GTCTAAGGCTGCCTTTTTTCTGTAGTCTGACGAATAATAGTAGCCAATATAAAAAGAGCCTGGTAGGCGGTATAATCGCCCCTGCTTGCGGGGTTCAAAATAATCGTTGGATGTGCCCGGTGTGCCTCCCATATATATGCCGGTAGAAGCAAAGGTTTTTAAGTTAAAATTACAGCTTCCGCTAATATCAACACTCATATAGTCATCAGGAGCGAAGGAGCGGTTGTAAGAAACTAATAAACCGGAGTATATGCTGTTAAAATACCATACAGGTTTAAATACGTTATAATTGTTATAAAACGTATAGCTACTAAAGTTTTTGCGCCCTAAATAGCCTAAGTCGTTAGAGTTAAATCTATCGCTGATAGACGAGGCTCCTATCCCTGCGGTATAATTACCGCTCACTTTAGAAAAATACATTTCATACCTATAGCCGGCATCCGTTTTTTCATTGGGTATAAACTTTTGGCTAACATCTATATCGGTAGTGAGGGCATATTTGTTCTTTTTACCGGCAATTCTGAAATACAGCTTGCTTACATTGGCATTATAACTATTTTCTTTGCGAGTAACGTTAGTATTTACTACGCCAATATAGGAGTATTTACCCAATATTTGTTCCACTACAGCTACATTATAATTGGTTAAAGGGGAGGTTTGTACTTCGCGGGTTTCGCCGGTTAAGGTATCTAATAATTGAGCATAAGTAGGAAGAGAAATCGCATTAAAAATGCCTATACCGGTTTTGGCATGGGTGCGCCCCGATACCTTAATGGCATTGGCAAGTTTGGTAGATGTGGGGTTTTTAGCTACTATTTCATTTTCTTTAAGACTATTGGTAGCATTACCATAGTTGACCGGCATACCCCCTACCCTACGGCTGTAAAACAGGTCGCCTCTATTAAACAGTTCAACACCCTCCGTAAAAAAGTAGCGTCTTTCGTCATAGCGCACCTCAAAAGGCGATAAGTTGAGCACTTTGTAGTCAAAAAGCGTTTGCCCAAAGTCGGGCACTAAAGTCATGTCTAAAGTAAAACTTTCGCTTAGTCCATATTTAATGTCCATGCCTCCGTTGTAGGTTTGCACGGTATTATGGTCATAATCTTCGGTATAGGCAGATAGATAAGGAAGGAAGGCAAGCCTTATGGGGGCTTTTATGCTGTCTATGCCGGTAAGGTCTCCGTATTGGCTAAGCATATTAGCAACGCCAGGCAGTATGGCACTCCAATACGATTTTTCGCGGGTACGCCTAAAATTTCTAAAAAAATTAACCCGCCAATGCTGTTCTATAATTTTGGGAAAGCGGATGGCAGAATAGGGTATCCTCATTTCCACGCTCCAGCCATACTCATGGATGCGGGCTTTGGATAGCCATGCTGCGTTCCATGAAAAGTCAAATCCACTGCCAATAATTTTGGCATCTGCTTGCACGCCTGCAGCGGTTGTTACAAAAGCAAAGCCGTTTTGCTGGTCGCTATAAGTATCAAAATTTACGCCAAAGGCATCTGTATTGGCATAGTCAAATTCGTCGCGGGTGGTAAGCTGCTTTAATATGCTGTCGGGGTGGTTGTCTAACATATCGGCAAATACATACACGGCATTATCATCGTAAAGCACCCTTACTTCCGTATTGCGTATAGAGGGAGTACCGGGGTTTGGGTTGTAGTTCGTGAAGCCCGTAGCGCGCTGTGCATTTGCCCAAGCGGCTTCATCGGCTTTACCGTCTATCACAATTTTTTCTTTAATGCGGGTGGCAGGCAATTTTTTACGCTCCGCAGTTTGCGCATATAGCACATTGCACAGCAAAAGGACAGGTAAAAGGTAAATTATAATATGCTTCATATATAGGGGGTGCTCAAGGTGGCAATGAGTTAAAAGCGTGTAGTGAATGTTGAGCGTATGCCACTAAATGCGGGTTCGTAACGGCAAACGCCTCCCGTACAGTTAATGCCCGCCACTTGCTTTACATAAGCCAATGATAGGCGATGCGGTCCTTTGGTGAAGGCAGTATAAAAGCTATAATAGTGAGTAGCTTTTTTTACAAGTACATTGTCATAATTAGGTGCTATATTGTACATGTCAGAAATA
>RGMU01000029.1 GCA_010021705.1 Chitinophagia bacterium
ACCCCGGCAGACCTTCCTGAAATATTGCCACATTACTTAATAGAACATTATAAATTATGTACCCGCTATGATGCCTTGCAGTGGATACACTTTCCGCCCACAGAAGAACATGCCGCCATGGCAAGGCATAGGCTAAAGTGGGAAGAGCTATTTCTGTCGCAACTTACCATTGCCCGCATCAGGCTGCAAAACCAAAAGCAACCGGGCTTTTTATTTGACAAAGTAGGCGATAATTTTAATATTTTTTATGAAAACCACTTGCCATTTTCGCTAACCGGTGCTCAAAAGCGGGTACTAAAAGAAATTAGGCGGGATACCCGCACCGGTAACCAAATGAACCGCTTATTGCAAGGCGATGTAGGCTCCGGCAAAACAATGGTAGCCTTAATGACCATGCTACTTGCCATAGACAATGGCTACCAAGCGTGCTTAATGGCACCTACTGAAATTTTAGCGCGCCAGCATTATGAGAGCATATCAGCCTATCTGCAAGCCATGAATGTGCCCGTAGTGCTACTCATAGGCAGTATAAAGGGCAAGCAACGCAAAGAAATACTAAAGTTGCTGCAAGCGGGCTTAGTGCTCATAGCCATTGGCACACATGCCCTGATAGAAGATAAGGTAATATTTAAGAATTTGGGCATGGCGGTAATTGATGAGCAGCATCGCTTTGGCGTGGGGCAGCGGGCACAGCTATGGAAAAAGAACACATTACCCCCTCACATATTGGTAATGACTGCCACACCCATACCCCGCACTCTTGCCATGACGCTCTATGGCGACCTTGAGGTATCGGAATTGGACGAACTGCCACCCGGCAGGCAGCCAATCCAAACCCTACACCGCAAAGAAGAAGCGCGCATGGCTGTAATGCACTTTATAAGAGACGAAATAGACAGAGGCAGGCAGGCTTATATTGTATATCCATTGATAGACGAATCGGAAACTTTGGATTATGAGAGCCTTATTGCGGGTTATGAGCAGGTAAAGATGTGGTTTAACGAAAACAAATATCGCATAGCCATAGTACATGGCAAGCAAGACCCGGAAGAGCGGGAAATTAACATGAAGCGGTTTGTAAGCGGGCATGCCCACATATTGGTAGCTACCACAGTGATAGAAGTTGGCGTAAATGTGCCTAATGCCAGCGTAATGTTTATAGAAAGCGCAGAACGATTTGGGCTTTCACAGCTACACCAGCTAAGGGGCAGGGTAGGGAGGGGTGCTGAAAAATCGTATTGCATACTTATGACCGGTAACAAAATATCTGATGACAGCTACAAGCGCGTGCAAATAATGGTAGCTACAAATAATGGGTTTGAAATAGCAGAAAAAGATATGGAGATGCGCGGACCCGGGGATATGCACGGCACCCGCCAAAGCGGAGCACTGCAATTCAAATTGGCAGACATTGTAGAAGACAAAGGCATATTGCATGAGACCCGCCTTGCCGCCCAACATTTATTAGCAAACGACCCTTCGCTTGAGCACCCTAATCACCTTTCGCTAAAGAAGCTGTTGGCTAAAAAGAAAGATAAAAACGAGTGGGGCAAAATAAGCTGATAATCATACTTAAAGCCAAACCTATTTCAACTTATTGTTGAAAACTTTTTTAAACTTATCCACTTTAGGCTTGATTACATAAGAGCAGTAGGGTTGGCTTCCGTTTTCGTTAAAGTAATTTTGATGATAATCTTCTGCCTTATAAAACGCCTTAAAGGGTGATATTTCAGTAACAACCGGGTCATTAAAAACCTTTTCTTCATTCAGCTTTTGCTTATACGTGGTGGCTTTTTGGCGTTGTTCTTCGTTGTGATAAAACACTACGGAGCGGTATTGCGTACCCACATCATTGCCTTGTTTGTTAAGCTGTGTGGGGTCATGGCAAGTCCAAAAGGCTGCCAACAATTCGTCAAAGCTAATTTTGGTAGGGTCATAATAAATGTTGCACACTTCGGCATGACCCGTTGTGCCGGTGCACACTTCTTTATAGCTTGGGTTGGGTGCTTGTCCTCCGGAGAAGCCTGATTCTACCTTTAGTACGCCTTTAAGCAGTTGAAATTGAGCCTCTGTGCACCAGTAGCAGCCCGCACCAAAGGTAGCCGTGTCGTAATGCGCCGTAGTGGACGCAGTAGCATTATTCATTTTATGAAAAGTTTTTGATTTAGAAATGTCGGTATGTTGTGCACAAGCTGGTAGCACCATACATTGCAGCACAAGCATAAGATAAAAGAACGTGTTTTTGTACATGATATTAATACTATTTCTTATCATTTACGAAACATGCAGCCTATAAGATTTACCTGTCGGGAACTTTCACTTTTTACTGTAAAACAACTTATAAGCCAATTATTTGCCTCTCTTTAGCGTTCGGTCTATTTTCTCTCTCACTAATTGGAAAAAGAAACCCCACAGAAATTGATTGCAAGATGCCAATAGCTTTTTGTCATATTTCGGTACAAATCTTTGGCTGTTTTCTTTGTTCAGCCACCAATACATTAGCCCGTTAAGGTCTTTTTCTACTATGGCGCGCATCATATCTTTTTTATAGAGTAGTACCTTCACTTCTTTAGGAAATTTGGCAGGGTCGGGCTTTACTACGCTTATTTTTCCGCTTACTATACGCCTAATGCCTTCTGCAAAATCATTCCCGGTAAAGCGTCCATAATATATCCATGAATTGGGGCGCACATCTACTTCTATTAAATAATGCTTTTTTTCAGGTTCGCTATACATGAAGGCAATACTGGCAAAGCCATTTATGCCAAAAGAACGCCCTATTTTCTCTAATTCCGGCTGTATATCGTCATATTGTATAAACAACCTTTGCGTGGATAATCCAAACTTACCTAAGATTTTCAATAATTTAGCATAACTGTAAACCACCAATTGCCCGTCCTTAAACAACACCTCCATATTAATGTCATAACCCTGAATAAACTGTTGGAACACTATGCTTTGTGAATCACCCACTTCCTTTAGTGTAGCCGCTAATTCCTGCTTGTTATTCACCTTAAACACGCCGGTGCCGGCTTCGCTTCTGTCGGTTTTTAGCATCATGGGGTAGCCCATATATTGGCTAATTTCGTCAAGGCTTTGACCCGGAGTGTATATCATATACCGCGGGGTGTCTATGTTATACTTTTTACACAGGTTAGAAAAGCCCGCCTTTGAGCCTAACAGTTCTCTGTTTTCTCGGCTGGTAAGTGGCAATAAACGCCTAAATAGAACCTCATCGTTAATATTATCGTTCAGTATTCTTATAATCAGGTCATCACCCGCAATTATCCATTGATAGGCGTTCTCATTTTTTTTCACCAAACTAAATAATTGGGTAACAAAAGGCTGCTCCTCTTCCGGTGCTTCAATCCATTCGTCATATAGGTTGCTATTCAGCACCCAAGAGCCTTTTTTGCAAAACAAAACCACACGGCAGCCGGCTTCCTTAAATACGCCCGGCAACTCCATTAGTGAGTCCCAGTTGGCATAAGAAACAATAAGTACGGTGTACATAATATAAATGGTATAAAATATCGGATGGGAAATGAGCCATTATAGCTACCCGCAATTAACATTTGGAGGCTAAGATACTCCAATAGACCCATTTTATTGCGAAATGTTTAAAAAAGTAGATAATGCGTGGATTACGGCAATTTTTCGTTGCCTTATTGGCACTTAAAAATGCGTTCTTACCCTTCACATAAATCAAAGTTAGGCAAGGCATTACATACAATACTTAGCCCTAAATGCTATATTTGCGGTTTATTAATAGTATAGCGTAGATATACCACCATTTTATGGCATTACAAGTAGGCATTGTGGGTTTACCCAACGTAGGCAAGTCAACCCTTTTCAATGCAGTAAGCAACAGCGCAAAGGCACAGGCATCTAATTACAGATTTTGCACCATTGAACCCAATGTAGGGCAGGTGGATGTTCCGGATAGCCGGCTTGACGCATTGGCAGCTTTAGTGTTACCACAGCGCATAATACCCACCACCATAGAGTTTGTGGACATTGCAGGCTTGGTGAAAGGGGCAAGCAAAGGCGAGGGTTTAGGTAATAAGTTTTTAGCCAATATTCGTGAAGTGGATGCTATAGCCCACGTGATACGATGTTTTGAAGATGACAATATATTAAGAGAAGAAGGCGCAATAAATCCGGCTTCCGATAAAGATATTATAGATACCGAATTGCAGTTAAAAGATTTAGAAAGCGTTGAAAAGAAAATACAACGCATAGAAAAGCAAGCCAAAACCGGAGACACAAAAGCTAAATTAGCTTTAGATGTGTTGCTACAGTGCAAAGACCACCTTAATGCCGGTAAAAACATACGCGCACTTGGCTTGCAAGGCGAAGACAAAGAAGCCATTGCCGACCTGTTTCTACTTACCGAAAAGCCCGTCCTTTATGTGGCAAATGTGGACGAGGGTGCGCTACTAACGGGTAATAAATATTCCCAAGCGTTGCAAAAGATAGCCCAAGAAGAAGGTGCAGAAGTGATTGTAATGAACAACACCATTGAGGCGCAAATATCTGAAATGGAAAACCCGGAGGATAAAGAACTATTTTTAAGTGAATATCAGCTCACAGAGCCGGGGCTAAACCGCCTTATTCGCTCTGCCTATAAGCTACTGAACCTCATCACTTACTTTACAGCCGGTGTGCAAGAGGTGCGTGCTTGGACAATAGGCAAGGGTTGGAAAGCACCCCAAGCAGCATCGGTAATTCATACCGACTTTGAAAAGGGCTTTATTAAAGCAGAAGTAATAGGCTATAACGACTACATACAATATAAAACCGAAGCCGCTTGCCGGGAAAACGGTAAATTGCGTATTGAAGGCAAGGAATACATTGTGCAAGACGGTGATGTGATGCACTTTAGATTTAATGTTTAATTTTTTTCATTTTTTTGTAATTTTCTATGAAAACCTACTATACATTGATTGTTGCGGCTTGTTTAACGACAATTTACTCTTGCAACACAAATTCCCCTAAAACTCCCTCCGGCAACTCCGCTACCAAAACGGATAATATCCATAGCCAATTAGATAGTGTAGCCACAAGGAAGATAATGGCAATGGCGGGCACTTATTTGTTATTAAAAGACAATATGGTGGCAGCAAAGCCGTCTTTAGCCAAAACTACAGCTGCGCTATTGATGCAACAGGTAAAGGTGTGCAATAACGACCCCATAATTTCAAAAGACTCCTTTGAAATTGCCTTAATCAATATCAAAGAAATGTGCAATAAAATTGTAGAATGCGAAGACTCTACCTGTGAAAAGCAAAGAAGGCTATTTGGATACATTTCAAATGACATGTGGTTAATCGTTAACCATATTCAATTAAAAAATTCAGGACTGTATCGCCAATACTGCCCCATGGCATTCAATGATTCGGGGGCTTATTGGCTTAGTAACGACCCTGAAATAAAAAATCCTTACTTCGGAAAAATAATGTTAGAATGTGGCGAAACAGTAGATACCTTATAGCGAACGCCCACCATTAATTATGAAAACAAACACTATCCTAATCACTCTCAGCTTGTTGCTTTTACCCTTATTGGGCTATACACAGCAATATACCTTATCGGGCTATTTAAGAGACTCGCTCTCCGGCGAAGGCTTGCCCAATGCCACTGTAATTACCAAAGACTATAAAAATGTAGCCCAAGCCAATGTGTATGGCTTTTATTCGCTTACACTGCCCGCAGGCACGCACACCCTTATTTTTTCTTATGTAGGGTATAGGCAAATAGAAAAGACAATCACCTTCTCTAAAAACGAAGCCTTTAATGTTGATTTGCTCAACACAAGTGTGATGAAGGAAGTAGAGGTGTCCACCGTTAAAAAAGATGTAAACATTAAAAGTGCAGCTATGGGTACGGTAAAGCTATCTATGGCAAAAGTTAAGCAACTGCCCGTACTTTTTGGCGAAGTGGACATATTAAAAACACTACAGTTGCTACCCGGTGTACAGTCGGGTGGTGATGGCAATACCGGCTTTTATGTAAGGGGCGGTGGACCTGACCAAAACCTTATCTTGTTAGATGATGCTACTATATATAATACCGGGCATTTATTTGGCTTCTTTTCCATATTTAACTCTGATGCCATAAAAGACGTTACCCTAATAAAAGGAGGGGCACCCGCCAACTATGGAGGTAGGCTGTCTTCGGTAGTGGACATCACCATGAAAGAGGGAAACATGAACACGTTTCACGTGCAGGGTGGGGTAGGGAATATAGCCTCACGCTTTACGGTTGAAGGTCCCATTAAAAAGAACAAAGGCTCTTTTATGGTATCTGCCCGGCGCACTTATGCCGATGTGTTGGCAAAGCCATTCATACCCGCGCTCAAAAATAGTGGTTATTACTTTTACGATGCCAACTTTAAAGCCAATTACAAGCTCAATAGCCACAATAGAGTATATTTTAGCAGCTACATAGGCTTGGATAAGTTTCAATATTTAAGCAAAAATGAAGTGTTTAAGGCAAAAGTGCCTTGGGGCAACAAAACAGCGGCTGTCCGTTGGAATCATCAGTTCAACGGTAAGCTATTCCTTAACACTACAGCCTTATTCAATAAATACGACTTTAGTTCGTCTTTTACCCAAGTAGCACCCGCTTCAGGGGGGAGTGGCTCGTTTGGCATCAAATTGGCTTCAGGCATAAAGGACTATCAGGTGAAGTCAGACTTAGACTTTTTTGTTAACAATAAGCATAGCATAAAGGCGGGCATACAATACACTTACCACACCTTTACACCTACTCAAATATCCGGCAATTCAGATACCATAGCCCTTACGCCTAATAACGCCATTGTAAAATATGCCCATGAAGCAGGGGCTTATGTCTTAGATGAATATGACCTTACCCGCAAACTTAAAATCAATGCAGGGTTGCGCTTTTCATGGTTTGGACAAATTGGACCCTATAAGCGTTATCAGTACAATGAAAATGATACAAAAATAGACAGCCAATACTATACCGGAGGTGCATTAGTGCAAAACTATCAAGGCTTAGAGCCAAGACTGAATATAAGGTATCAACTGAATGATGACGCTTCGTTTAAGCTAAGTGCCTCCCGCACTTTACAGTTTCTGCATCTTGTTACCAACAATGGCTCTACGCTTCCTACAGACGTATGGGTGCCAAGCACGGCGAGGGTAAAGCCCCAAATAGCATGGCAGTATGCCGGAGGCTACTTCCGCAATTTTTTCAACAATACCATAGAAACATCAGTAGAGGTGTACTACAAATCCATGCAAAACCAAGTGCAGTATAAAGATGGCTACACCCCCAATACCCTAAAAGACCCCGAAGAGAGTTACGTATTTGGTAAAGGAGAGGCGTATGGCATTGAGTTTTTTATCAATAAAACACAAGAAAAGTTTACCGGTTGGATAGGTTACACCCTTGCATGGACGTATTTACACTTTAACGACCTGAACAATGGCGAATGGTTTCCTGCCAAATATGACCGTAGGCATGATTTAAGTGTAGTTGCAAGCTATACACCCAATAAAAAATGGAGTTTTTCGTCTGTATTTGTGTATGCCACCGGCAATGCTATTACGTTGCCTACCAGCTACTACTTTATAGATAATACCGTTGTGCCGCAATATAGCAAAATGAATGCTTATAGAACTCCCGCTTATCACCGCTTAGACATTGCAGCCACCTATACCCCTAAGCGCAAGCCCGGCAGAAAGTGGGAATCTAACTGGAATTTCTCTATTTATAACGTCTATTTCCATGCCAATCCTTATTTTTTATACAATGAAATAGAAGGAACTGTTAGCTCCGGCATAAAATCGCGCATTGTTATGGTGTATATCCCTCCATTCATTCCCAGCGTTACCTACAACTTCAAATTTTAGAGATAATGCCTTTTAATATATTAACTAAATTAGTGATATGTATGTGTTAATATCCCTTAATTGGTTAATGTATTATTAAATAACAATCTTTAATTTGCCCTTTTTACCCACAAAACCCTCAAATTTTAACTGTTTGTGATATTTTTTGTCTATGATATGGGTTGAACCACTTTTGTAATAAAAAAACTATCTACCTTAGCAGATTAAACAGCAAAGGTTGTATTTATGAAGAATATTTTTACTCACATCTTCCGTATTTGTGCCAAGTCGGTATATTTAGGCGCACCAAGTTTACCCCAAATTTTTATTGCTCAAAGTAAATTCGCTGTCATGGCGGTATTACTGCTATTCACTGGTATAGCATTTACCCATGCACAAACAGGAGCATTAATTTTTGCCGAAGAATTTACTAGTTCAACTGCAGGTGACACAGTTGCTTGGTCAAGAATTAATGCGGGCACAGCAACCTCAGGTAACACCCTTTTAGTTGCAAACACTTCACCACTTAGTTCTCCGGTGAGCAACTATAACGGAGGTGGCGGAAATTATGCCAGTAGTACCCCTCCAACCAGTACAGGTTCCGGCTTCGTTAAATGTAAAAGCACTTCCGGTTTTTCTTCCTCCAATTATTATACATTTTATTATTCTTTTTTAGTAAACATTGCCGCTGGTAGTGGTAGTACTCAACAATATTATTTTGGATTATCCAATGGCGTTAATACCAATTACTTTGCTAGAGTTTTTGCAAAAAAAATCAATGCCACAACCTACAACTTAGGGATGACAAAAAATTCAGCCTCCCCTGTAACTTACGCAACCTCTTCAACTTCATTAACCTACGGTACAACCTACTTAATCGTAGTTAAATATGCAATGGTTAGTGGTGCTACGAACGATACGGCTGCTTTATGGATTAACCCTTCTATAACCTCAAGACCTACCATGGCAAGTGCTGAGGTAATAGTACCCACAACAGACGCCGATGTTACTACAATGACCTCAGTATCTTTTTTTCACAGAACAGTAAATAGTGGCGACCCTACCAATTTTAGCTTTGACGGAGTCAGGCTTGCCTATGGACTTGGTACTAATCAAGACTCAGTAGCTTGGTCTGTTTTAGGAGCTTATGCACCACCCGCCATTACTTCTAACCCCTCTAATAGTACAATTTGCACCGGTTCTAATACATCATTCGTTGTAGCGGCATCCGGTTCGCCTACGTCATACCAATGGCAACGTAGCACTACCGGTACCGGTGGCACATATTCTAATATTACCTCCGGTAGTATGGACGGAGGTGTAACTTACTCCGGTTTTACTACAGCCACCCTGACCCTCACATCTGCTACCACATCTGTTACCGGCTATGCCTATAGGGCTACGGCTACCAATGTTGGCGGTACATCATCTCCTTCCTCCGGTGCATTATTAACAGTTAATGCTTTACCTACTGCCTATACAGTTACAGGTGGTGGGGCATATTGCTCCGGTGGTGCTGGTGTAGCAGTAGGCTTATCCAACTCCCAATCAGGGGTTAATTATCAATTAAAAAGAGGTGGTTCTCCGGTAGGCAGCCCTGTTGCCGGTTCTACCGGTAATCCCATTAGTTTTGGTTTGCAAACTACAGCGGGTACATACACAGTGGAAGCCACAAACACTTCAACCTCATGCGTGAATACCATGACCGGAAGCGTATCTGTAACCATAGATTCGCCTCCGTCTGCCCCTGCTGCCATTACCGGCACATTTACCGTATGCGGTGGCGGTGCATCCACAACAAACTTATTTGATGCTACAGCCGGAGGTACATGGAGTAGCAGTAATACTTCGCAAGCTACGGTTGATGCGTCAGGTGTTGTAACCGGACTTGCTACCGGTACTCCTACTATTTCTTACACCGTTACATCAGGCACTTGTAGCTTATCTGCCACGCAAGTAGTTACCGTAACGGCTGCCCCTTCTGCCGGCACTATAACCGGTGGCACAAGCGTTTGTGTATCTAACACTCTTAATTTGAGTGACACTGCTTCAGGCGGTAGTTGGAGTAGCAGTACGCCCTCTGTAGCTACTGTGAACTCATCAGGGCAAGTTACCGGCGTTGCCGCAGGTACTACAACTATCACCTATACCGTTACAAGCGGTTGTACTGCCATTGCAACACAGCTTATCACCGTTACCAACCCTCCAAGTGCCGGCACCATTACAGGTAGCAGCACCGTTTGCGATAATTCTACTACGCCTTTAACCAATGGCGTTGGCGGTGGCGTATGGACAAGCAGTAATACATCTATTGCTACTGTGGGAAGTACATCCGGTACTGTAACCGGTGTTGCTGCCGGTAGTGTAACTATTACTTATACAGTTACTACAGGTTGCTCTGCATTTACCACCTTCGGTATGACGGTCGATGCCGCTCCTATATTATCTGTCATATCTGGTAGCAACAGTGTTTGCGCGGGTGCTACAACTCCGCTAACCGATACTGCAACCGGAGGCACATGGAGCACAAGCGATGCTACTAAAGCCACCGTAGGTAGCAGTAGCGGCATTGTAACCGGTGTGGCTGCCGGTAGCGTTACCATTTCATACAGTAAAACTGTTAGTAGTTGCACCTCTGTTGTAACTTACGGCATGACTGTGAACACAGTACCTGCTACCCCCGGTGCTATTTCAGGAACTACTACTGTGTGTTTAGGCAATACTTCCCCCCTTACCAATGGCACTTCCGGTGGCACCTGGACAAGTAGTAATACTTCTGTGGCTACCATAGGCAGTTCTAGTGGTAGTGTTACCTCCGTAGCTGCGGGTACATCAGTAATATCTTATACGGTAAGCAATGGTTGTGGTGCTTCTCTTCCCGCTACAACTACTTTCACAGTGAATGCACTCCCAACTGCTGTTATTAGTAACAGTGATACAATTTTGTACGGTGGCAACGATACAGTCATATTCACCGGCACTGCAAATGCTACTTGCTATTATAACATTGATGGAGGCTCTACGCTTAGTGCTACACTTAATGCTTCAGGAACGGTGAAAATTTATACAGCACCTTCGGCTAATTCTACATTTAATCTAACAAGTGTTCAATCAACGGCAGGGTGTACAACAACCCTATCAGGACAGAGTGCTACCATTACCTTAGACTCCGGATTCATGGCTTATTATGAAGATTTTACTAACTATACTCAGAATGCAACTGTTACTACTAACACTAATTGGGTATTCATTACCGGCTCCGGAACCAATGGAGACCAAATAACTACCGACACCGGCACCACATTAACTTCGCCGATAGCCTATTATAATGGAGGCTCCGGTAAGTATATAAGATATTTCAGGTCTAGTTCGGCATCTAATAATGTTAGAGCCAGGAGGGTTAATGGACCAGGCATTACCAGTAATACAATTTACTATTCAGCCTTGATAAGGGTTTTGACAACTCCCACAGATAGCATTTTTTACTTTGGATTAACACCAAGTGTTCCCAACACAAACTATTTTGCCAAAGTTTTCATCAAAACAAGTGGTACTAATTTATTTAAGTTAGGTATTTCCAAATCAGCAGCTAATGGCACTTTTGGTACTACCAGTTTAAGCACTAATGTAACGTATTTAGTTCTTGTTAAATATACTGTTGTTCCCGGTTCTTCTAATGACTCTGTTTCTTTGTGGGTGAATCCGGTTATTAGTACCGAACCTACCTCCGCAACAGCTGAAGCTACTGATTTTTCAGGGTCTGATTTTTCTATAGCTA
>RGMU01000281.1 GCA_010021705.1 Chitinophagia bacterium
ATTATATAGGAAAAACCAACTACTTTGGAATAATATGTGTCTTTAATCAAAAAAGAATATTATCTTGCACAAAAATTAGGCATATATGAAACAAATTACATTGTTCGCTTTACTATTATTATTTTCAGTTGCCGGCTTTGCAAAGGATGCAAAAGAAAGAGTCAGCAAGCATGTTACCACCAAAGGTGCGTTTATGAGCGTAACTTATGGTCAGCCTATGAAAAAAGGCAGAGAAATTTTTGGAGGCTTAGTGCCCTATGGCAAAGTATGGCGCACCGGAGCCGATGAGGCTACGCAAATCACCTTTACAAGGGGCTGTATGTTTGGCGGAAGGCAAGTAACACCCGGTACTTACACATTGTTTACCATTCCCAACAAAACCGAATGGACTATTATCCTAAATTCTAAGTTAGGACAATGGGGTGCGTTTGACTATGAAAAAAACAAAGCTCAAGACTACATGAGCGATGGCGTGGGTGTGGTATCTACATTAGCAGAGCCTTTAGAGCAATTTACAATAGAAGTGTTGGATAACGGCATTAAAATGAGCTGGGATAAAACTTCTGTATTTGTAGAAGCAAAACCTTGGTAGTAGATTAAAATTGTTATAAATAATTCAATGCGCCTCAAAAGGGCGCATTTTTTTTATTGCAATCCAATAAATTGATTTACTTTTGTATAAATTGTTATGCAATAGTAAAAGATATTTTAATGAATAATATTGTACTGCTTTCTGTAATACTATTCTACTTTTTGGTGCTGTTTGTTATAGCACACTTTACCGGTAAAGGGGGGAACAATGAGTCCTATTTTATAGGCAATAGAAACAGCAAGTGGTGGTTGGTGGCATTTGGCATGATAGGTACATCTATATCGGGCATGACTTTTATTTCCGTACCCGGTACGGTGGGAGCATCAGGTTTTGATTATTTTCAGTTGGTGGTGGGTTATTTTATAGGCTATATAATAGTATCGCAGGTGCTGCTGCCCCACTATTATCGTTTGCAGCTTACGAGTATTTACACCTATTTGCAGCAGCGGTTTGGGGAAAGTGCCTACAAAACGGGGGCACTATTTTTCATTCTCTCCCGCACTATGGGAGCTACGCTACGGCTATATCTTGTAATAAAAATATTGGAGAAGTATTTATTAGAAGGATTAGGCATTCCGTTTGAAGTTACTGCTTTGGTTATATTAGGGCTAATTTTGCTATATACGTTTAGGGGTGGCGTTAAAACTATTGTATGGACAGATACGTTGCAAACGCTGTGTATGCTTGGCTCGCTATTAATATGTGTGTTTTATATTACAAACCATCTTCACCTAAACGGTGGCGTTGGTGCGCTAACTAAGCTGTATGAAAACGGGTATCTAAAAATATGGCATTGGGAAAACCCATTGGCAGGCAACTACTTTTTGAAGCAGATAATTGGGGGCATGTTTATTACCATTGCCATGACCGGTTTAGACCAAGAGATGATGCAAAAAAACATTAGCGTTAAAACCCTTAAAGACTCTCAAAAAAATATGATAGTCATGAGCCTGCTACAAATGGGTGTGGTTTTTATGTTTTTGGTGTTGGGGGGGCTACTGTTTTTGTTCTTTGCGAATGAGGGTGGCGAATTTGTGCATTTAATAAAGAATGGCAGCCCGGTTACGCGGTATATGTTTCATAACATTGAAGTAAAATCAGATGATATTTTTCCTACGCTTGCCCTTCACTTTATGCCCGGGGCAATAGGCATGGTGTTTTTGGTGGGGCTAATATCGGCTCTTTTTCCCAGTGCAGACGGTGCATTAACAGCACTAACCTCGTCTTATTGTATAGATATTTTGGGCATTATGCGCCATAAAAACCAAACGGAAGAGCAGCAAAAGCGCACAAGGCTTACGGTGCATTACTGCTTTACGATTGTGTTCCTGATTTTTGTGTTTCTCTATCGTGATATAGATGATGGTTCGCTGATACAGCTACTACTAACGGTGGCAGGCTATACTTACGGACCTTTGCTGGCACTGTTTGCTTTGGGGATTTTTACGAAGCGTAGCCCCTACCCTACAGCAATACCCATAATAGCCATTTTTGCACCCATACTGTGCTACATTTTAAAGCAAAACGACAAAGCATGGCTCAATGGCTACACCATAGGTAACGAACTATTGGTCATCAATGGTTTAATAACTTTTGTATTACTTTTTGCGTTTAGCAAAGCAAAAACTGATGCTTTGAAGGCTTAGTGAAACGAAATCACCTCAAAATCGGAGGCTTTGATGTTTTTGAGGGTGTTAAGGTCGTTATCGTTCCAGCGAGAGTCAGGAGACCCGGATATAAACATATTGCTACCCACATCGGCTAATATGATACCGTATTTTTTCATGGCAGTGAGTATTACCTGCATTTTGGCAGGGTATGTGCTGATATTAAAGCTTG
>RGMU01000282.1 GCA_010021705.1 Chitinophagia bacterium
CTAATGTGCCCTTATAGTGTACAGTTACTGTATCACCTACCTTAACTAATTCCATAACTTTAATAAGTGTATTTACTTTGCAGTGCAAGTTATATAATTTTTTTATTACTTTGAACCGATATTGCTTCTTTTCGCTTAATATGCTAAAAATTTTTCTGTTTGTCTGTTTTACAGTCCTTTTCTGTCCATTACTTTATGCCCAAAAGCATAGTAAAATTTTAGCCGGAGCAGCTCAATATGGGCAGTATCTGCCTTTATTAAAGGATAAAAGAGTGGGTATTGTGGTTAATCAAACGTCTATGGTGGGCGATAGTAGCTTACCGGATGTGCTTATGAATAGAAAAGTTAAGATTAGCACAATTTTTGCTCCGGAACATGGTTATAAAGGTAAGGCAGATGCAGGCAAGGCAATAGAGAACACGCAAGACAGTGCAACCCAAGTTCCGATTATATCGCTTTACGGTAAGCATAAGAAGCCTACGGCAGAATATACCTATATTTCTACTTTGCAATATTGTATGGAGGCTTGTGCGGCTAATAACAAGCCAATAATTGTATTAGACCGTCCCAATCCTAATGGGTTTTACGTGGCGGGTCAGGTGTTGGACACGGCACTGCGCTCGTTTGTTGGCATGCAACCCATTCCGATAGTGTATGGCATGACAATCGGAGAATATGCCAAAATGCTTGTTGGGGAAAAATGGTTTGAGGGTGCAGATAAATGCCAACTAACGGTTATAAAATGCACAGGCTACACGCATCGTAGCCGGTATGAACTACCGGTAGCCCCATCACCTAATTTAAAGCAAACGTTAGCCATATATGCTTATCCATCGCTGTGCCTGTTTGAGGGAACTGTGGTGAGTGTGGGGAGGGGTACAGATAGTCCGTTTTTGCAGTATGGCTGCCCTACTTATAAGGGTGCTTATAATGACAGTTTTATGCCCAAAAGCAACAACGGAGCGGAGCACCCGCTGTATGAAAACCAAATTTGCTACGGGCAAAAAATAGGGCGGGATAAGGCATTGCAGCAAAAGCTATATAAGGGGTATTTTAGCATAGAATGGTTGATAGATGCTTACAATAAATATGAGCCAAAGGATAAATTTTTTAACCCTTTTATTTATTCACTATGCGGGTCTAAAGAAATGATAAACCAAATAAAAGCCGGTGTTTCTCAAAAAGAAATAGAAGCAGCGCAAAAGCCTGCGATAGAACGATTTAAGAAGGTGAGAAAAAAATACTTGTTATACCAAGATTTTTAAGGGTAACACTTGCCTAACTTTTATACAATACGTATTTTCGCCACTTTTTATACCGAATTATAGCACAATCTATGGTTGACGTATTGCTGGGGTTACAATGGGGCGATGAGGGTAAGGGTAAGATAGTGGACTATCTGGCTCCGGAATATGACCTTATTGCCCGCTTTCAGGGAGGACCCAATGCGGGACATACTATATATCACAATAATACCAAATTGGTGTTGCATACATTGCCGTCAGGGGTGTTGAATACGAATTGCATGAACCTGATAGGTAATGGTGTGGTGATAGACCCTATCACCCTGCAACAAGAGATAGATACGCTACTACCCATAGCAGGGAACGAAATGCTAAACCGGCTTTATGTTGCTGAAAAGGCGCATTTAATACTGCCCACGCACCGCTTGTTAGATGCTGCTTCGGAAACGGCAAAAGGTAAAGAGAAAATAGGCTCCACGCTGAAAGGGATAGGTCCTGCCTATATGGACAAAACAGGCAGAAACGGGCTACGCTTGGGTGATATACTAAGTGCAGATTTTGACACCCAATACCGCCAACTCACCCAAAAACACCTGCAAATCTTAAAGCAACTCTATGACTTTGAGCCTGACCTTGCAGAGAAAGAAGCTATCTTTTTTGAAGCCGTAAACAGCCTGAAAAAACTGCAAATAGTAGCCGGTGAATACTGGGTGAATAAACAGCTTAGCTTAGGTAAAAGGGTGTTGGCAGAGGGCGCGCAGGGCATTATGTTAGATATAGATTTTGGTACATATCCTTACGTAACGTCTTCTAACACCATTACTGCGGGGGTGTGCACAGGCTTGGGCGTTGCTCCTCAAAAGATAAAAGACGTGTATGGCATAACCAAAGCCTATTGCACGCGTGTGGGTAGCGGTCCTTTTCCTACAGAATTGCATGACGAGGCAGGCAATATGCTAAGAAAAACCGGTAATGAATATGGCGCAACTACCGGACGTGAACGCAGGTGCGGCAATATAGACCTCGTTGCTTTAAAATATGCCATTATGCTGTCGGGCACTACCAAGCTAATTATGACCAAAGCAGACGTATTAGGACAGCAACCCACCATAGAGGCTTGTACACATTACAACATCAACGGTAAAATAACTGATGAATTTCCCTACAACAGTAGTGTTGAACAATT
>RGMU01000283.1 GCA_010021705.1 Chitinophagia bacterium
TGATAAATGTTATTGATTTAGAAGGCATTTCTACATTAGACTTATTTGGCGGTACAGGGAGCATTACCTACGAATTAGCCTCAAGAGGGGCAGCGAAGCATGTTATAGTTGAGCAAGACAATACCACCTGTCGTTTCATAAAAAAAACCTTAATGTCTTTGGATATTGACAGCCAAGCCACGCTAATAAAAAGCGATGTATTTAAGTATATACACTCCTGCCAAGAGCAATTTAACTTTATATTTGCCGGACCGCCTTATGCTTTAGCAACGATAGATGACCTACCGCTGTTGGTGTTTTCCAAAAACATGTTAGCCTCCGGCGGTATATTTGTGTTGGAACATACGCCCCGCAACGATTATCAAAACCACCCGAACTTTATACGAATGAAAAATTATGGTACCACTGTTTTTAGTTTTTTCAAACAACAATAGCATTTAATGGAACGTATATGTTTATTTCCCGGCACATTTGACCCTATAACCAACGGACATGTAGATGTAATACAGCGTGCATTAGCTTTGTTTGACAAGCTAATAATAGGCATTGGCATAAATTCTACTAAGCAACCTATGTTTTCAGTAGAGCAGCGGGTGGCATGGATAGATGCCATATTTGCCAATGAACCTAAAATAAGCGTGGTGGGATATTCGGGGTTAACTGTGGACTATTGTAGGCAGATAGGCGCAAAAAGCATATTAAGAGGTATAAGATATATAAGCGACTTTGAATATGAAAAAGCCATAGCCGACATGAACCGAATGCTGGCTCCGGACATTGAGACGATATTTTTAACGTGTTCTCCCTTATATTCTACCATTTCTTCTACATTAGTGCGTGATGTGATAAGAAACGGAGGCGATGCTTCGCTATTTTTACCGGAACAAATAAAACTGTAATCACTTATTGCCATGCCTTTTAACAGCTTTGAAGATATAGAAAAGAGCTTAGTCGCAGACCATACCTTTTATGATAAGGAGACGATTGTGGCGCAGTTAGCCCTTGTGATAGAGAAGCTATATAAGGAAAGCGAAGCTCTTTTTTGGCAAAAGATGTATGTTATAGATATAAAGGAGGACAAAATACGAAAAGCATTATTACTGCCGGACTATGCGACAGCGATAGCCACAATGGTATATGACCGTCAATACGCCAAAATGCTAAGCCGTAAAAATTCATCATTTAATAAGCCTTCTAACCAATTAGATGACCCTGACTTAAAGTGGTAGTTGAATTAGTCTTTGGTATTAGCAGGGGGAATGAGGTCAGCAGACTTAATGGAGTAAACGCTTGTGGCTTGGGTTAGGCAAGTAACAGTAAGTTCATTGATACACACATGCGGGGGCAAGGAGGCACAGTACCATGCAATATCGGCAATATCTTCAGCCTGAAGGGGTTTAAAGCCATTGTACACGTTTTTTGCTCTGTCTTCGTCTCCGCTAAAACGAACCAAAGAAAATTCTGTTTCTGCCATGCCGGGGTGAATAGCCGTTACTTTAATACCATAATGCAATAGGTCTATGCGCATGGCTTGATTGAGTGCGTCAACGGCAAATTTGGTGGCACAATAAACATTACCGTTTTTATACACCACTTTAGCAGCCGTAGAGCCTATATTAATAATATGTCCTGCACTTTGGTTCACCATCATAGGGGCAATGGCGCGGGTGATGTAGAGCAAGCCCTTTACGTTGGTGTCTATCATTGTTTCCCAATCGTCTATATTACCATCATGAATGCCTGAAAGCCCGGCAGCCAAGCCTGCGTTATTCACCAAGATATCCACATGTCCTACTTTTTCTTTCAGACTTTGCACCGCTTCGTTAACAGCCTTTCTGTGGCGAATATCAAAAGCAAAATAATGAACTTTTGTGTTATATTTGCCTTCTAGATAGGCTTGCAGTTGCTCTAAACGCTCTTTTCGCCTGCCTGCAATGACTAAAGTGTATCCGTTGGCAGCAAATTTGGTGGCAATAGCCTTGCCAAACCCGGAAGTGGCACCGGTAATAAAAATAACTTTGTTACTGTTGTTCATATAAAATTGGGTGTAAAAATAAGGTCAAATCCTGATTAAAAGGTATGCCTACCATTCCCCAAAAAAATATTTTGGTAAAGATTTTCTTTTTTCAATTAAAGTGCGTACCTTTGCAGTCCCAAAAAAAATGGGTGGTGAAATAATATTTATATGTCGCAGCGAATTAGAATAAAATTGAAATCTTATGACCACAATTTGGTAGATAAATCTGCCGATAAAATTGTGAAAACAGTGAGGAATACCGGTGCCATAGTAACGGGTCCTATTCCATTACCTACAGAAAAAAAGATATTCACTGTTCTCCGTTCACCACACGTAAACAAAAAAGCGCGTGAACAATTTCAATTGTTCACTCACAAAAGATTATTAGATATTTATACTTCTTCATCTCGCA
>RGMU01000284.1 GCA_010021705.1 Chitinophagia bacterium
GGCGAATTGCATTCGCCCCCTTCAATGTGCCGGTTTAGGGCGAATGCAATTCGCCCCTACACGTCATTTGTCTGAATCAGGATTTACAAGATTCAAAGATTAACAGGACAATAACCCACTGCCCTTCCTGCATATCCTAAAATCCTGAGCGTCCTGATTCTGACAACAAAAACCACAGTCAGACAAACCCTACATTAACCATTCACCATTTATCATTAACCATTAATAATTATTCCACTTTCCTCTCTTTAGCACATCTTGTATGGTGCGGTAACTGTTATCAACATAGCCCTTTAGGTGCGCATGGGCTATAAAGCGGGCTTCGGTAATGTCTTCTGCTGCTTGTGGGTGTAGCGGAAGCGCATAATCTGAAATAAAGTGAAACCACTCTACTCTTTTCAAATACAGCTTTTCCTTTTCCATGTAAAAATAGTGGCTACTTTTTAGTTGTTTAACATGCTTTAGGTTTTGTATGCCTGTTTCTTCTATGGTTTCCCTTTCGGCGCATTGCAGGGTGGTTTCTCCGGGGTCTAACTTGCCTTTGGGTAAGTCCCACAAGCCCTTGCGCTTTATCATCAGCACATCGCCTTCAGCATTAGTTACTACACCACCTGCAGCCACCACCAAACGCTTTTGCGAGGCAAAAAGGTTAAAAAAGTCATCAGCCTCCGGATACACCAGCACAGCACCTTTTACCGCATGGTAAGGCGTAGCTTCAATAACCGCTTCAAGCATATCGTAGGTCGGCTTATTAAGTGAAATCATACGAACGGGTTTAATGTACTTTTTGTCAAACAGCTTGTTGGTAACAAGATAGGTGCTATTGGCAAAAGTAACCTTGATAGAATAGGGAATGTTACCACAGTAAAGAGAAGTATCCAAAGGCATAAATAGTATTTTCACAAAAATACCTCAATTTTAGCGTTCCATAGCTATATGGTGGTTTAAGAAAGCTAATTTTGCCCTTAATTACGGTATTTATGAACGTTGATAAGGAATTCGCACTAAAGCTACTCCAAATAAAGGCATTACAAATTAACCTTGACAAACCCTATCAATGGGCATCGGGCTGGCTATCACCTATCTATTGCGACAACAGAAAGGTGCTATCGCATCCGTATATAAGAGACTTTGTTAAAAGTGAATTGGCAAATCGGGTGCTTAGCCATTTTTCTGATGCCGATGTAATAGCCGGAGTAGCCACCGCAGGCATTGCGCATGGTTGCCTTGCAGCCGACCTGCTAAAGCTACCCTTTGTGTATGTTCGCTCTCAACCCAAAACGCATGGCATGGGCAACCAAATAGAAGGGGAACTGCTACCGGGTCAAAAAGTGGTGGTAATAGAAGACCTAATAAGCACCGGTAACAGTAGCCTACAAGTGGTAAATGCCCTTAGAGAAGCCGGGGGCGAGGTGATAGGTATGTGTAGTCTGTTTACCTACAACTTTCCCATAGCACAGCAGGCGTTTGAGGTAGCGGGTGTTAGCCTGCAAACCATTAGCCACTATGACGCATTGTTGGAAGTGGCTACAGAAATTAATGCCATAACGCCGGAGCAACAGCAAGCCCTAAAGCAGTGGAATATAGCCCCTCACGCATGGCAACCAAAACTTTCAACGTAACCCCATAACTGTGGTTTATGATGTACTGGTTAAGACTTATCAGGTGGAAAAATTTGTTAATAGTTTTTGCCACACAACTGTTAGTATGGTATTGCTTAGTCTATACCAGTGCACGTATTTATTACCAAAGGCTTACCTTAGATTGGGTACATTTTTTTCCGGTATGCCTTTCCACATTGCTTATAACCGCAGCAGGGTATATTATTAACGACTATTTTGATATAAAAATAGATATAATTAACCGTCCTGAAAAAGTGGTTTTAGAGAAAAAAATCCCACTAAGAGATGCCATTATAGCCCATACTCTGCTCAATGTTGGTGGTTTAATAGCCGTATTTCCCATTGCATATTCTAACCGTCATGTGCATTGGCTATTGCTGCAATTAGGCTGTATGGTGCTATTGTGGTTTTACAGTACGCACTTTAAGCGGCAGTTTATTATTGGTAATGTAGTGGTGGCACTGCTAACCGCTTTAACGATTGTGGTATTGGTGATATATGAACAGCTAATGTATAAATATATAGGCATGCCGGTTACTATTAGGTATATAAACAATACCTATTACATAAACCCTATATGGATATGCGCCGGCTATGCCACCTTTGCTTTTATGCTAACGTGGATGCGCGAAGTAGTAAAAGACATGGAAGACCATGAAGGCGATGCAGAACAAGGATGCCAAACCATGCCCATTGTTAAAGGGCTGCAATTTTCTGCCTACTTTGTGGTGGCATTGGGGGCTATTACCGTCATTTTATTGGGCATTATAGCCGGTATATTATTTTCTACTGC
>RGMU01000285.1 GCA_010021705.1 Chitinophagia bacterium
TGAAAATTTTGTATAACATGTTTAATGAAATTTGAGCAAAGATAGATACAGTTATACTATTATCCAAGTCTTTACAAAAAAATAATTTGAGCTTACATATAACAACGCACTTTCCTATCTTTGCAAAAAGATATGCCCGAAATTAGCCGCTTTTACGGTATTATTATCAAAGTAAAATTATGCTCCATTATGTAAAAAAAATAGTGAAGGTAAACGATAATTATTCTATAATCTGCCTTTTTAACACCGGAGAACAGAGAGTTATAAATTTGACTGAGCAGGTAGAGCAATTTAGAAAAGCTAATGACGGTTGGGCAAGCCAAATAGCCAACTTAGCGTATTTTAAGCAAGTAACTCTTGATTCTTACGGCACCCTCAAATGGGACAATGACTTAGACTTTTGCCCTGATGTGCTGTATGGCATTAGCCTGCCCTACCATGAATAAAAGATTGTAAAAGCCCACCCCCTAAAACGGATACCCAATAGAAAAATTAACAAAGTGTGTATTTAGGGTTACACTTTGTTGAATTTATGCATGTTATGATGATATTTATTTATTATTATAAATAAATATCAACGCGACTTATATAATAGGCTTAACAGTGATTCTGAAAGAGAACTCTACTTTGCAGTGAATGGAGTCGGTGGTGGGGCGGCGCAATTTACCGGCTAAGCTGTATGTAAAACGGCGAGCATGGTTTTCAAAATAGCTTTTAAGGTTAATGGTAGAGTCAACGGGTAGTTGCAGTTCGGTGGCATATTGGTCTTTGTTGTCGGCAATGGTAAGCGCGTATGGGGCACTATTAACATCGCTAAAGAAGCTACCTGCACAGGTAGAGAAGTTGGCAAAATTGTTGTTGGTAGAAGCGTCCTCCAATATCAGCTTGCACTCCATAAGGCGGGCACTTTCAATGTTGGCTATACCCACGGCATTGCCGGTAGTGGCTTTAATAAAAGAGTCTATGTCATAGTTGTTGGTTTCGCTACCCGTTACGTTCACATTCGTACCGGAATAAGGCGGTATAACTATCTTCACCTCTGCGGTTTTCATGTTAAGGTTATATTTTAGGTTGTTGGCAAGGTTATTACCAATGTTTATTTTACCGCAAGAGGAAAGGGTAAAAGAAAGAACAACTAAAGCAATGGCTGCTACGGCTAATAAAAATTTGGAGGTGCTGGACATAAGCATGATATTTAAGGTTGACGAATAAATTATATTTGTTTGTTGTTGGTTAATTGAATGCAAGATACATACAGAATGTATGCCGGAGAAATTATTATTCACCAACGGTTAACAAAGTTGATAAACGGTAATCAGCCTGCTGTAAACGGTGAAAATGTAGAGGGGAAAAGGCTTATTTGCCTAATCTGTAGCCAATGGTCATTCTTACATTGGGCAATGCAAGGGAGCGGTTAACGTTAGTGCCCCACTGATAGTTGGTAGGTGCGCTACTTTGCTGTAATGTGGCATCTAATTTCCAACGGCGGTTAATTTCATAGCTTACACCGAGCATATAGCCCAAGCGAAGCATATTTTGAGGCTGCTCAGGATATTGATATTCTGCCTGCGATTTGCCTGAATATTGGAAGGCTTGCGCTATGGTAGGGTCAGGAACGCCGGTAAAGGAGAACAGATTGTTGTTAACAAGAGTGCTACTGCCTAAATATTCGGTGGCTGTTTTAATGCGTATAAGCCTGCTGTAAAGCACATTTATACCACCATACACCGATAAACGGTTGTTGACCGCATATTTGAGCATAAGCGGTATTTCAATTTCAGTATAGGCACCGCCTACATACCTTTGATTGCGTAGCGAATCATGCGTTTGCTCAAAGTGGAAATCGCGCCTCCACATAGTATCTTTGGTGGGCATTACCAACACCATAGTGCTGTCATAGTGAATTTTATCTTTGCTGTGGTCAATATCGTAGGTGGTTTCAGGGTCGCCAATGTTTTGCCTTTTCAGGAAAGAAAGTTTCAGTGCAGGCTGTACGATGATAGACAGTTTATTTGATATTTTTCTTTCAAAATAAGGTGCTATAACCAATCGGTTGGTCATGTTGTTGTGCTCAAACCCTGCTTTTATGCCTATTTCAAAATGCTGTAATAAATTTAACTTTTTAGCAACATGCTCTTGCTCTTTTTCAGGCAAAGGCAATTTGTTGGCTTTTTTCATCGTAAAATTGGCTTTGGCGGGATAAGTAGCCCAAATTTGTACCAATTCATTAAGGCTATGCACCGGAGATAGGGTTTGTTTAGGGGCTGCTTGTGCTATTACTTCTTCTATATTATCATCATCACCACTCACTACCATTCTACCTTCCTCTACTATAACCCCAGTTGTATTATTTATATTAAGAGATGCAGTTAGTCCTTCATATACAGTATATTTATATTG
>RGMU01000286.1 GCA_010021705.1 Chitinophagia bacterium
AGGACAGGCATTGCCCCGCTTATGCAAACTTACGGTTTCTATTTTCTATTTTTGTGGGGCAATAGTGATAATTGCCATAAAAATCGTAAATTTGTTGTCTTATTAGTCCCGGTGGGGAAAGTGAATGAAAAAGATTGAAATAGAAATAGTAGCATTATCACAAAGCATCTCTCAAAATCAGTCTTATGCTGTGATATTGGGCGAAGTTAACGGAACAAGGCGATTGCCTATTGTTATAGGCGGGTTTGAAGCACAGGCAATAGCTGTGGCTTTAGAGCGCATAAAGCCAAGCCGCCCCTTAACGCATGACCTGTTTTATAATGTGCTGAACCATTTTAATATTGATATAAAAGAAGTTAATATCTATAAATTAGACGAGGGTATATTTTTCTCTAAGCTAATTTGCATAATGGACGGAGCTATTACGGAAATAGATTCCCGCACATCCGATGCTTTGGCATTAGCCGTAAGGGCTGATTGTAGAATATTTACCAACGAAGAAATACTAAACACTGCCGGATTGCAAATGGAGCCAAAGGAAACGCCCAAAGAACCTTCCTCAAAGCCCCGCTCCAAAGAAAAAGCACCCAAAGAAAAAGCAGTATCTCAAGAACCGGATGACAATAACGAACTAAAACAGTTAAATTTAGACGAATTGAACGAACTACTGCAGCACGTAATTGAATTAGAAGATTATGATAAAGCAGTAAAAATTAGAGACGAAATTAAAAAAAGAAAATAACTCCCTTTTATGACCGGTAAATTATTATCCTTAGCCCTTGTTGCCTCATTATTGTCAGGCAGTGTTTTTGCTCAACGCACTTGCGGTTGGGAGCTTGCTCGCAACTTACGCATAGCAGCCAACCCTGCCTTTGCCGATGAATATAACAAAGTAACGGAAACGCTTAATAGCGATGCCTTAGCTTATATAGCATCAACCAAAGCAGCCTCCAAAACAACAGCCGTTTCTCCCATACCGGTTATATTTCACGTTATAGTTAGCAATTCTCAGTTAGCAGCTATAGGCGGAACGGCAGGCGTGGCAAGGCGTGTAGACTCGCAAATAGCAGTGCTAAACCGAGACTACAACCGCGGCAACAGAGATTCTACGCTTATTCCGGCAAGCTGGAAGCCATTGTATGCTTCCATTGGTGTTCGCTTTGCACCCGCACACACCGACCCTACCGGCAGGGCTACATTAGGCTATGAAATCAAAATAAACCCAACCGGCTTTGCCCAAGGTGCAGACGGAGACTATGGCGATGCTAAAAGTGCAGCTACCGGCGGTTGCGATGCCTGGGACGCTAACAAATATTTAAATATTTACTGCATTTACTTCAGCGACCGTACCGACCTTTTAGGCATTACTACGCCACCCTCATGGGCAACGGGAAGCTGGGGGTCTTTGCCTATAAACCGCAGAGGTATTTGCGTAGCCTATAATGCTTGGGGCAAACGCTCAGCAGCCTCCGATAATTATGCCGGAGGTGGTGTGAATGACTTAGGACGCACCCTAACACACGAAATAGGGCACTACTTTGAAATGAGGCACACATGGGGCGATGATATGGGGACTTGCCCCTGGTCAAGTGGTTCAGACGATGGTATAGCGGACACACCTCCCGAAAGCGATGCCACATTTGGGAGTCCGTCTTACACCATTACCGGTGGCACACGCTATGACGGCTGCAAAATGAATGGTGCCACGCTTATGCAACCCATTGGTATTCCTTGCTTAGACTATATGGACTATACCGATGATGGTGCTATGTACATGTTTACCACCAACCAAGCCGGTGCCATCGCCACTAAAGTGCTTATAGCTTCCGGAGAGTCTTATACTTTAACGCAACACCCTACGCTAATCAGCTTCCCTACCGGTACATCGGCTACCGACTTGCAAGCCAAAATACAGCTATATCCCAACCCTACTCAAGGTAGTGTATATATTACCTACAATCCTGACTATGGCACACCGGCAACACTCACACTTACCAACCTTTTGGGAGAGCAAATAGAACCCAATATTACGCAAAATGAATTGGGTATAACGGAGTTAAATTTAGTCTCTTTACCTAAAGGCATTTATTTTACCACCCTCACCTTCCACAACGGCGAAACCACCACTCAGCAAATAGTATTACAATAACGGCTTTTATATAGCTCCATTGGAAAATATTTTAAGGCAGTATGCCCAAGACCCGCTCTTAATACCTATCATTGATAAGGTATATGCAGGGCAACGCCTAACAAGCGAAGACGGACTTTACTTATTTGAGCACGCGCCCCTTGCCCTTTTAGGCACATTAGCCAATTATATGGCACAAAAACTACACGGCAACAAGGTATATTTCAATAAAAACTTTCATATTGAACCTACCAATGTTTGTGTATTCTCAT
>RGMU01000287.1 GCA_010021705.1 Chitinophagia bacterium
TGCGGCTGATAAAATAGCGGTCGTGGGATACCAATACAATTGTGCCTTTGTATTTGTTAAGGGCTTCTATCAGCATTTCCACGCTTTGCATGTCTAAGTGGTTGGTAGGTTCGTCAAGCAGTAAAAAGTTGCCTTTGGCAGCTATTACCTTTGCCAAAGCTACCCTTGCCTTTTCACCACCGGATAGCACCTTTATTTTTTTGAACACATCATCACCGCTAAATAAAAAACAACCTAATAGTTGCCTTAGCTCTAATTCCGTTTTTCCGCTACCGCACATTTTCATTTCTTCTAATATTTCGTTTTCCACCGTAAGAGCTTCCAACTGGTGCTGTGCATAAAAACTTTCTTGCACATTATG
This sequence comes from Chitinophagia bacterium, assembly GCA_010021705.1. Lineage (GTDB taxonomy): Bacteria > Bacteroidota > Bacteroidia > Chitinophagales > Chitinophagaceae > RGMU01. Next base: position 362 of record RGMU01000287.1, read on the forward strand.
CCCCCATTTTCTTTCGCCTTCAATGGGTTCTTGCCCGGTGATGATGCGTAGCAGTGTGGACTTACCTTTACCGTTTGCACCAATAAGAGCAATTTTATCGCCGCGGGTTATTTCGGCATCTGCATTGTTCAATATTGTTAAATTACCATATCTTTTTGATACACCTTTTAGCTCGGTAATAATTTTACCGGGCTGAATACCTACATGAAAGTTAATATTCATAATAGGCATAGACGTATCGGGAGCTTCTATTTTTTCTAATTTGTCTAAGCGTTTCATGGCACTTTGAGCTTGGGTGGCTTTGGTAGCTTTTGCCTTAAACCGCTCAATAAACCGCTCCTGCTGCCTAATATAGTCCTGCTGGTTTTCAAAAGAACGTTGCTGAAGCAAAATGCGCTCTGCCTTTTCGGTTTGGTAAAAGGTGTAATTGCCGGTGTAGTGGTGGAGGTCTCTCTGCCACACTTCTACTATCTTTGTTACCATGCGGTCTAAAAAGTATCTGTCGTGAGACACTATAACCACACTGCCCGGGTAGCCTATCAAATATCGCTCCAACCATTCAATAGACGGTAGGTCAAGGTGGTTTGTAGGTTCGTCTAATAGCAATAGTTGTGGGGCTTGCAGCATCATTTTGGCAAGGAGCACGCGCATCCGCCATCCACCGCTAAACTGGTCGTAGGGGCGTTGCAAGTCTGCCGTTGAAAAGCCTAAACCTTCCAATACTTCAGCGGTTTTATGCTCCATTTCATAGCCTCCTGCCACCTCATAGTCGTGTAAGGCATGGCTGTAATCGTCTAATAATTGTGCGTCATCGGGCTTGCTTTCCAACTCTTTTATCAGGCTCTCCATTTCTTTTTCTATAGCCTGCGCTTTTTCGTAAGCCTGCATACCCACTTTGAGTATGCTATCGTTGGTAGAAAAACTTAATAAATCTTGGTTATAAAAACCGAGCGTAAGGTCTTTAGGTTTATTAATAGTTCCTTTGTCTATACTGTAAGCACCGGTCATAAGGCGCAATAGCGTGGACTTGCCCACACCATTACTACCCACAAGCCCTATGCGCTCCCCCACCCCTATTTGCCAACTTGCGTCTTCTAAAATGGGGCGTGCTCCAAAGTAGAACGATATATTTTGTAACGACATCAACATAATGGCACAAAAGTAATGTATATCGTTAGGAAAAATGCTACTTAATTTAGGTATAAAATAATAAATGGTGGATAAAAAAAAGCCCTATATTGTGTTATATTTATAGCTTTTTTTACTAAAACCCGTATAACAGCTTACTAATACATTATTTTACTGTGAAGTACCATAAACAGTAGCTATAAATACCGCAAAAAATATGTATATTCGCATTCCATAAAATTTTGTGGAAATAGTGAGAACGTATTATTCGTTTGAAATACTAATAACTATCAGTTAAACATAAACATTGATATGACAGGTGCCGACAACAAAGGGCTAAATGTGAATTTAATAGAGGAATTACAGCGTTATTTTGGCTTTGATTCATTCAAAGGCGAGCAAGAGGAGATAATCAGAAGCATATTATCAGGGCAAGATACATTCGTAATTATGCCTACCGGTGGTGGCAAATCTATGTGTTACCAGTTGCCGGCATTGCTGTCGGAGGGTGTTGCCATTATAGTTTCGCCCTTAATAGCGTTAATGAAAAATCAGGTGGACTTGATACGCGGCTATAGTAGCCAAGACAACATAGCCCACTTCTTAAACTCTTCGCTAAGCAAAGTACAACAGCGCAAAGTAAAGGCAGACTTATTAGAAGGGAAAACCAAAATGCTGTATGTAGCACCCGAAACGCTAACAAAGCAAGAGAACATCACCTTTTTTAGCGACCTTAACATATCTTTTATAGCGGTTGATGAGGCGCACTGTATATCGGAATGGGGTCATGATTTCAGACCGGAATATAGGAAGTTGCGCGCCATGATTAATGAGGTTAACCCTGACCTGCCCATCATTGCCCTAACCGCCACAGCCACACC
>RGMU01000288.1 GCA_010021705.1 Chitinophagia bacterium
CTTCTTTAATCAATAAATACGCTAAATACGCAATAAAGATAAGCAGTAAACCCATGACCGCTTTATACGTAAACGATTTAAGATAGACATGAGAAATAAGCAAAAAACCTAAAAAAAACTCAAAGCCTATCATTATACGAGCCAAAATGCCCGTAAACCCTAATCCGGGTAGCCCAATGTCTAAAAACGTCCAATGGAAGCTGTTAAAAGCATTATCGGAATGTATTTTTGACCAGCCCGAAAAAAAGAAGGTGCCGGATAGCGCAACAATAAGCAAAATGCCTGCAATTCGCCTCCAAAGAGGTAATTCACTAAAACCACTTTCTACGCTACGCATTGCACAAGCACCAATGTGTTGTTAAATAGAATAAACTCAACTACAAAATTAGTACAATTTGCAGTCTTCACGCGTGGTAATGTAATTCTTCTTAGTGTTGAGGTTCTGCTTTTCACACTCAGATTGCGCCTTCGTTTTTGTATCCATTATTTCATAATCCCGCGTAGCGGTGTCAGGTAGCCCTGCATACCCTTCATAGCTAATTTGACAATGGCATATATACTTCTTCATACAAGCTGTATGCAAAACACTCATTATAAGTACAAAAAACAAGGCAAACGCCGTATTGCGAATTTTCATGTTTATTTTAATATCAGCCCGCAATATACTACTATATTGCCACCATTGCAAAATAATTTGGTTTAACCGCCAATAAAAACAATTAGCGCAAGTGTTTTTTCACTTGCGCTAATTTTCAGAAGTGTTTTACACTTCAAAATCACAATTCAGATAATAGCGAGATTAACCATTAAATATGCTCCTTAAAATAAGCCAAAGTCCGCTTTAGCCCCTCATGCCTGTCCACTTTAGGCTCCCAGCCTAATATTTCTCTGGCTTTGGTAATGTTGGGTTGGCGTTGCTTAGGGTCATCTTGCGGTAGTGGTTCATACACTATCTTAGACGTAGTACCCGTAAGGGCTATCACCTCTTCGGCAAACTGCAATAGCGTAATTTCAGATGGATTACCAATGTTCACCGGGCGGTGATAGTTAGACATCAGCAAGCGATAAATACCGTCCACCAAATCATCTACATAGCAAAATGAGCGTGTTTGCGAGCCATCGCCATATACAGTAAGGTTTTCGCCACGCAATGCTTGGCTCATAAATGTAGGTAGTGCACGACCATCATCAAGGCGCATCCGTGGACCATAAGTGTTAAATATCCTTATAATCCGCGTTTCCACACCATGAAAATTATGGTAAGCCATAGTAATACTTTCCATAAAACGCTTAGCCTCATCATACACACCTCGCGGACCCACAGGGTTCACATTGCCCCAATATTCCTCTGTTTGCGGGTGTATGAGCGGGTCGCCATACACTTCTGATGTAGAAGCCACTAATATACGTGCACCCTTAGACTTTGCCAAGCCCAATAGGTTGTGCGTACCCAAAGCTCCCACTTTCAACGTTTGAATGGGCATTTTAAGGTAGTCAATAGGGCTTGCAGGAGACGCAAAGTGCAAAATATAATCTATTGCACCCGGCACATGTACAAACTTTGTAACATCATGGTGGTAAAATTCAAACTCCTTTACCGGAAACAAATGTTCAATGTTCTTTATGTTGCCGGTAAGCAAATTGTCCATACCCACCACCAAAAAGCCTTCGCTCAAAAACCTGTCGCACAAGTGCGAACCCAAGAAGCCGGCTGCACCGGTAATTAAAATTCTTTTACCCATTATTTATAATTACAAAAAATAAAAACTATTTGTTTACTGATGCAGTTGCATTAACGGTTTTTCTACCCATGCTTTCATAATAGAAAGGTAAGCTCTCCATTCTCTCAAGCGCATACACATTTCTGCCGTCAAAAATACAGTGCTGCTTCATGGCTTTTTCCATCTTCGCAAAGTCAGGATTCCTAAATTCGCTCCATTCTGTTACCACCAATAGCGCGTCTACGCCTTCCAACGCTTCATATTGCCCGGTAGCATAGTGTAGCCTATCGCCCATTATTTGCTTCACATTATTCATCGCTTCAGGGTCAAATACACGTATAGATGCTCCCGCTTCCAATAGCTCATCAATTAGCTCTAATGCAGGCGCATCTCTAATATCGTCTGTCTCCGGCTTAAAGGCAAGCCCCCACATGGCAAATGTTAACCCGCTAAGGTTATCACCAAAATATTGCTTCACTTTTTTGCCTAAAATCCGCTTTTGCAAGTCGTTTACCTCCATAACCATTTTCACCAACTTATAGTCATAGTTTAACTCTTCTGCCGTAAACGCAAGTGCCTTCACGTCTTTAGGAAAGCAACTACCACCATAGCCTATACCCGGAAACAAAAACCGAACCGGATTCTACA
>RGMU01000289.1 GCA_010021705.1 Chitinophagia bacterium
CAAATTTTTTATGACTATTCACATCATCAGGGCCCTAATACAGTTAGCCCTTTCAGGTGCAGTAGTTCATGATTGTCACGGAGGTTGCAGGCTTGTGAGGTGCAGGTAACGGTATCGTCTTTAGGATAAAAATACAGCAACACCCTACTGCCTCTGTATTGCTCCAATGATACCGGCTCTCCATTTTGATTGAGCAAGGTAAAAAGCGGGGCTATGTCTCCGGGCTGTAGTGTTATCATGCAATATACTTTCCTTAACGACTATATTTTACCAATCAGCTTTTTGAGATACGCGCCATAACCACTTTTCAGGTACATGGCAGCTAATTTTTCCATTTGTTGGTCGTCTATCCACCCGTTACGATAGGCTATTTCTTCTATACAGCCTATTTTTAACCCTTGCCTTTTTTCTATTACATTAATAAATTCACCGGCTTCTATCAACGAGTCAAATGTACCGGTATCTAACCAAGCAGTACCTCTGTCTAAAACACCAACTTCTAACTTACCATTTTCTAAATAAGTTTTATTTACATCGGTTATTTCAAGCTCCCCTCGTGGTGATGGCTTTATCGCCTTCGCTATAGCTACCACCTCATTATCGTAAAAGTATAAGCCCGGAACGGCAAAGTTAGACTTGGGTTCTTTGGGCTTTTCTTCTATGCTTATCACTTTGTTATTTTTATCAAACTCAACCACACCGTATCGTTCAGGGTCGTGCACTTGGTAGGCAAACACAATGGCACCGTCAGGATTAACTTTATTTTTCAATAAAGTGCCCATACCTGAACCATAAAATATATTATCGCCTAACACTAAAGCTACTGGTGAAGAGCCTATAAAGTCTGCCCCTAAAATAAAGGCTTGTGCCAGCCCATCAGGGCTTGGTTGAACCACATAGCTAAATTGGCAACCTATTTGGCTACCATCGCCTAATAGCTTTTTGAAACCGGCTTGGTCATCAGGTGTGGTGATAATAAGTATTTCACGAATGCCGGCAAGCATAAGGGTAGATAGCGGATAATACACCATTGGTTTGTCAAACACAGGCATAAGCTGCTTACTAACAGCAATGGTGAGGGGGTATAGGCGAGTTCCAGAGCCTCCGGCAAGAATAATTCCTTTCATTATTAACAATTAATTGTATTGTTTTGCGTAATATTTTTGGTAGTCTCCGGAGGTTACGTTATTAAGCCACTCTTCATTGGCAAGATACCAGTCAATGGTTTTAGCCAATCCTTCTTCAAAGGTAACAGACGGATACCAGCCTAATTCCTTATTTATTTTGGTGGCATCAATGGCATATCGCCTATCATGTCCGGGACGATCTTTAATATAAGTAATCAGTTGGGCACAAGTGCCTGCCTCTCTGCCTAATTTGCCGTCCATTTTTTGGCAAAGTAGCTTTATAAGCTCAATATTTTGCCATTCGTTAAAGCCACCAATGTTATAGGTTTCGCCATTTTTACCGCTGTGGAATACTAAATCTATGGCTACGGCATGGTCTTCCACAAACAGCCAGTCGCGGGTGTATTTACCATCACCATATACAGGAAGTTGTTTGTTATTTTTAATATTGTGAATAAAAAGTGGTATTAATTTTTCAGGAAACTGGTTTGGTCCATAATTATTGGAGCAGTTTGTAATCACAAAAGGCAAATGATAGGTATTACCATAAGCACGTACCAAATGGTCAGAAGCAGCTTTAGAGGCAGAATAAGGCGATTGTGGGTCGTATGGCGTGGTTTCAAGGAAAAAACCTGTTTCGCTTAATGAGCCATATACTTCATCAGTTGACACATGATAAAACCGCTTGCCTTCTTCTTTACCTTTCCATAGTTCTTTGGCAGCATTGAGTAAGTTTGCAGTGCCCATTACATTGGTTTGGATAAAGGCATTAGGGTCAGTGATAGACCTATCCACATGGCTTTCTGCGGCTAAATGTATAACGCCATCAAATTGATATTTGGCAAAAAGTGCCTGAATGGCAACAGCATCATTAATATTAACATGTTCAAAACGATAGTTAGGAGAATGTTCAATATCCATTAGGTTTTCTAAGTTTCCGGCATAAGTAAGTGCATCGGCATTTACAATCACATAGTTCTGGTATTTATTAACAAACTGCCTTACAACATGAGAACCTATGAATCCGGCACCACCCGTAATTAATATACATTTTTCCATAGGGCGAAAATAAGTTAAACTTGGCATTATAGAAAAAATAATAGCCACTTATGCCCAATATTACCGTTATTTTGAGAGAATAAGTACAATATTGAAAGAAAATAAAATTAAATGGGTAGGCGTATGCGCGTTATTATTGCCTGCGCTTAATATAG
>RGMU01000290.1 GCA_010021705.1 Chitinophagia bacterium
ATATTAATAGGAGCATTATTTGGTTATTTTTTAAGAGATACCATGGATTTTATATACTCCCTTTTTTGAAATTTGCTTTAAATAAAAGAGATAAAATATACTCAAAGAGAAAAAAATTCAAGACCTTGATTTTTATATAAGGTCTTTTTATATATAGTAAGCATTTAAATCTCTAATAAGGACAAAAAGACTCATTTTTTGTTTGAAAGAGCAAGCAAATTTTTTTATATTTTTTTTATATTTAAATTATATAGAACTTGATTAAGGTATTTATACTTATCTCTTTCTTTATTTAATAGAGACAAAGAGCCTAAGAAATTATCTTTTAACTCCTTAGACTCGTTATCTATCACAGCATCTATCAAATAAAGATTAATTTTTATAGTCATCTAGATCTAATCCTAGATCATCATAATATTTACCTTGTTCTTCATTTGGCGCATCTAATAGATACTTTATTATTTTTGCTTTGCTATCATTTAAGTAGTTAGCAAATCCAAACTTATTTTTAAATATTTTTTCTTTATCACAAGCTTTAATTTGACTATGGTCAACTTTATAACCTATAACATCTGTATCAAACTTATGTTTTTTAGACGCGACTTTCCTTACGGCTTTACATCTATTCTCGGCTTCAATGATCGCCACGGCTTCAATTTTAATTGGTATAATATATGTTTTCATATTAATATTTATCTTTTCTCATAATATTTTTTATAATTTTATATTTTTTATTTCAAAGTGTAACATCAAATATGATATTTAATATATTTCTTATAATATCTTTTTTTATCTTAATAGTTGGATCTTTTTATTTATTGAATAAATTTAAAAAAATAGAAGAAAATAGCAACGAACCTAGCGACGGATATCTAAAAGCCAGAAAAATTTTTGTAAGAGATCCAGAAGCTTTTAGAGACAAAGATCACGATGGCATAGATGATATAATAGATAAAGATATTAAATAAGTGTATTTTATAAAGTATGATAAATAAAAAAAATAAGAAAAAAGTAAATCAATTAACCCTTAAAGAATGCGAAGAAATTATTAGTCGTTTGTATAATCAAATTGAAAATAAATATTATCAAGAAGTATTATCTCAATACAGAAAACTTATACCTGCCCATAAATACGCTATAGAACTAAGCAAAATCAAAGACGCAAAAGACGCTGTTATGCCTAAAATGCAAGAAATAAATTAATATTCAAAAGATTCTAAATCTTTTTGATCACATTTTGATAATTTTAGATTAGCAGCCGTAAGAGTTTCCCCTATGTTCCCTTCGATAAAAGAGTTAAAAGCTAAACTTATTCTTACATCATCTTCGTAAGTTACTTTGGGAACAGAATGAAATAAAAAAGATGGAAATAATACAATATCATTTGCAGCAACTTCTACGACATGTTCTGATAAATTAAAAGGATTAGGATTGTTAGTCATTGGCGAGATTGTTTGATAGTCTGATTTTTCAAATATAATTTTATCATAATTTTTTTTAGTTTTTACATAAAAAACACCGCTCAAGAATGAATTAGGATGGCGATGAGATCCATGATACTCATTTTTTTTTGTAAAATTTAACCAAGATTGTGTTATATAAATCTTTGAAGGCAAATTTGGAGACCAAATATTATTATAAAAAAAATTTAAATGCCATTCGAGAATATGTTTAAGATTTATTAATTTGGGATTATCAAGTATATAAAAATTTGTAGATATTTTATTAGATGAATTATTTTTATACAAATGAGAGCTCATGAAATTAAACTCTTCTTCGGTTAAATTTCTTCTTAGTTTATTTATATAGATAGGCGTAGGAAATATGCCCTGAATCACTGCTTCATTTTTATTTTCTAATATTTTTTTTACATCATCTGGACCCCCAATTTGATGATTTTTTATCATATTTTATATGATAGGAAAAATCTTGCACTTTATCTAAATATATATTAATATAGAAATATATTTTTCTGAAGAAATTAAAAATCTTAGAGTAGAGTGGCACCAAGCTCTCTGGAATACAAAAATTATATCTAAAAGATATCCAGATTGGCCCCAAATAAGCAATGTTATAATAGAATATGATGGATATAATATTTATTATACCGCACCAAATTCATATAGAAAGCAGTTAATATTAAGAGGGTATACTGCTCAGAATTTTATAGAAAATCCTAATTTATTTAAAACTACTTTATTTGGTATAAGTCCAGAAAATGATTGCGTAAATCTATATTGGGAGGGTTATTCTAATAAACAAGTTAGCCAGAGAATTAAAGGAGCTATGAATCCAAGGAATAATTATTTACCAAATAGTTTAAAATATTAATTTATGCAT
>RGMU01000030.1 GCA_010021705.1 Chitinophagia bacterium
GCTTTAACAAAGCCACAGATGCTGCAAGCCTCCAAAGACCCGACACCAGCATTGGTGGCACTGCGTTCACTTTTAAATTTGGTACCGCAGGCTATATAGATGTACTGTCTATGGGTACATTAATGAATGCTCGCAATGGTGCCGATACCGGTGTTTCTTTTAGGGTGAGAAACCCTTTTTACCATTGGACGCTTAAACTCCCTACCACCGGCTACAAGCAGCCTATTTTACAGTTTGCCGTTCACCGTAGCAACAGTGGTCCTACTACCAATGCCATATCTTATACTACAGACGGCACAAATTATATAACTACCGGGCTTAGCAGCAATAGCTTTACCATTGGCACTACTTGGGCGCAGTTTTCTTTTGACTTTTCGTCAATTCCCGGTGTAGATGATAACCCCAACTTTGGTGTTATGTTTATTAATAGCGGCGATACCACCGGCGGAAACAACCGCTTTGACAACATTACTTTAGATGCCTATCCTAAATAGTTAAACCGCTAATGCTGCTGATAGTGTTCTTAAATCAGTTTTTTATGCGCAGGTTATTCTTATGCTTTACGGCATTTGCCCTTCCGGCTATTGCCTTTGCTCAAAAGGATACGTTGCGCATAATGGCATATAATGTGCTATATTATGGCAATGGATGTCAAGGAGCTAATGCCAACTACCACCAATACCTTAATACCATTGTGGGCTATACCCGCCCCGATGTATTAAGTTTAGAAAAAGCAGCCTCCATACCTACAAGCGATACCGACAAATTTGCCACTGCCCCTAAAGGATTTATTGATAGCATACTTAAATATGCACTCACCACACCCTCGCATATCAATTATGCGTATTGCCCCTTTACAAACAACGCATTGGCAAACAATATGTGCTTATTGTTTTATAACACCCAAAAGTTGGGTTATTGTGGTATGATTGCCAACTACGTTAATGTAACCGATTTTAATACCTATAGATTATATTATAAAGACCCTAATTTAGCTCAAACTCATGATACCACTTTTTTATACATTACGCAAAACCATGACAAATCAGGTGATGAATTTGAACAAGTGAGATACCACCAAATAATGGGTGAAGTGAATGACCTTAAAAACCATTTTACGCACTGGGGCAACCACCTGAATCTTGGAGACTTTAATGTGCGCACTTCCAAAGAGCGTTTTTATGCTTTGTTAACAGACACAAAGGATACTAATTTTGTGTTTTATGACCCTCCCTTTTATCCTGAAAAGAAATTAAAATATCCGGCAAATTGGGATAAAGACCCCATCTATGCAGCTTATTTTACCACCTCTACGCGTGAAAGCGCATTTGTGCCCAATAGCTGTGGTTCCGGAGGTGGCGGAAAAAATTGGTATGACCATATATTTATTTCCCCATGGTTGGTAAACAACGCTAACTATATGCGTTATATACCCGGCAGCTATCGCACCATAGGCAATGACGGACAGCGGTTTAGGGTTTCCATTATCAATAAAAATGTACATGAAAACACATCGGCACCTGCCAATGTGATAGAAGCACTCTACCAAATGTCTAATAAATATCCGGTAATGGTGGACTTAGAAGTTACGCAAAACACTACCGGCAATAGCCTTCCCGACCCTGAAATTGCAGGTATTGAGGCATTTACCACAGAGGTAGTTAAAATTGAGCTAAACAAAGACAATAAGCTAAGCGTTCAATTCCCTGAAGCCATGAAAGGCCAAGAAATTACCATTACCGTTACCAATAAGGTAACCCGAGAAGACGAGATTTCAGAGCATTTTACGCTTAAAAATACGGAAAAAATAATTAACTGCCATAAGTTAGATAAAGGCATTTATGGTGTAAAAGTGGCAGGCAAACACAACCTGATAACGAAAGCGGAAATAACTTTGGAGTAATTTTTGTTACTTTGCATAAAAGTTACTTTAATAGCCAAAATATACGCAATGGACAGTATTTCCACCCACAAAGCCCCCGCTCCTGTAGGGCTTTATCCACACGCAAAGCGCGCCGGCAATTTATTATTTTTATCAGGTGTAGGACCTCGCAAGCCCGGTACAGACGAAATACCCGGTTTGGTAAAAAGCAAACACGGCAACTACATTCAGTTTAGTTTTGAAGAGCAATGCCACAGCGTTTTTCAAAACGTGAAGGTAATATTAGAAGAAAGCGGTGCTTCTTGGGACAATTTGATAGACGTTACGGTGTTTTTAGTGAACATGAAGCGTGATTTTGATACCTATAACAAAATATATGCCGAATATTTTAAGGACATTCAGCCTTGCCGAACCACCGTTGGCATAGACGCTTTGCCCACCGATATAGCCATTGAGCTTAAATGTATAGCCTTTATTCCCTAATATGGGGATAAAATATTTTTAAAGCTATACGCAGTTTGGAATTTAATATCTTATCTTTGTATGACCGCAAGTAATTTATTTGGTGTTTCTACTCACCTAATCGGTCTTACAAATACATTTTTAGTATGACGAAGCACATCTTTATCACAGGCGGAGTTACATCATCTTTAGGTAAAGGCATTATAGCAGCCTCCTTAGCAAAACTCTTGCAAGCAAGAGGATATAGGGTTACCATTCAAAAATTTGACCCCTATCTGAATGTTGACCCCGGCACCCTTAATCCATTTGAGCATGGCGAATGCTATGTTACTGAAGACGGCGTAGAAACTGACCTTGATTTAGGGCACTATGAGCGTTTTTTGAACACGCATACCTCGCGTGAAAACAATGTTACCACCGGTAGCATATACCAAACCGTTATCTTGCAAGAGAGAGACGGCTATTATAAAGGCAAAACGGTGCAAATTGTGCCCCACGTAACCAATGAAATAAAGGTTAGGATGCGGAAGTTGGAAGAGAAAAAGGCTTTTGACATCATCATTACCGAGCTTGGAGGCACTGTTGGCGATATTGAATCTTTTCCGTTTATAGAAGCCGTGAGGCAAATGAAATGGGAAATGCCCGAAAACTGCATTGTGGTGCATTTAACCCTATTGCCTTACCTGAAAGCGGCTAAAGAAATAAAAACAAAGCCTACGCAGCACTCGGTAAAAATGCTAAGCCAGCAGGGCATAAACCCTGATGTATTGGTATGCCGCACAGAAGTGAGATTGGCTACGGATTTAAGGAAAAAATTAGCCCTCTTTTGCAATGTTAAGTTAGATTCTGTAATTGAAGCGATGGATGCTGACAGCATTTACAGAGTCCCTTTTTTAATGTTGGCAGAAAAGTTAGACGTAATTTGCCTTACAAGATTAGGGTTGCCGGTAGGTGAAGAACCTACTTTACCCAAATGGCGCGACTTTTTGTATAAACTAAAGCATCCCAAACATAAGATAACTGTTGGCTTAATAGGCAAATATGTTGAACTGCAAGATGCTTATAAATCTATAATAGAGGCACTCCTTCATGCCGGCACGGTAAATGAATGCGAGGTGGAGCTAAAATATATTCAATCTGAATATTTAACAGTCAACAATATTATAGAGAATCTGCAAAAAATAGATGCCGTGCTTGTGGCACCGGGCTTTGGCAGCAGGGGTATGGACGGCAAAATTGAAGCCATAAGGCACGCTCGTGAAAATAATATTCCTTTCTTAGGAATATGCTTGGGAATGCAAATGGCATGTGTAGAATTTGCTCGGAACGTATTAAAAATTCCATTGGCACACAGTACCGAAATGGACCCCAATACCGAAAATGCCGTAATTACCCAAATGGAAAGTCAAAAAAAGGTAAAGCAACAGGGGGGCTCAGAATTTAACTTAGAATTTGCCGACCAGTTCCAGCAGGCAGGCTTTATTCCCGTTGGTTTTGATGCGCCTTCCGGCTTGGTAGAGGTAATGGAAATTAGGGAACATCCGTTTTTTGTAGGTGTACAATATCACCCTGAATATAAAAGCACGGTAGAAGCCCCGCACCCGCTATTTGTGGCTTATGTAAATGCCGCCATTCAAATGCAAGCAGAAAAACGCAGAAATGCAGCCGATATTATCAGCATTTTGTCGGCATAGTTGTTTTTTTATTACATTTGTATTATATTTGCCGGACCTTTAGTCTTAAACAAGGATATAATCATGAAAAAACTTATTTTATCAGCCGCTCTACCGCTATTATTAGCCATTGCTGCCCAAGCTCAGCCATTTTGGGTAGAAAATTTTACCACGTCTTCCACTACCGGCAGTACCACCTATACCGGACCTAACGGTACATGGACCATCACCTCTGTAGGTAGCGAAGGTTCGCGTGCCAATACGTGGTGGTTTGGCTGTGCTGAAAGCGGCAACGTAGCCGGAGCCTGTGGTACCGACTGTTCCGGTGGAACACTTGGTGCTACACTGCATGTAAGCACTAATTCTACCGACTTGGGTGCAGCATATGATGCAGGTTTAGGCTTTACCGGAGCGTATGTTACCAGCAAAAGAGCCGAGTCCCCGGTTATTAATTGCACAGGGCGCACCGGCATCACGATGACCTTCTATTATATAGAAAATGGTGATGCGTCTATAGACGATGCAAAAGTGGATTATTATGACGGTAGCAGCTGGACAACCCTTGTAAACACCCCAAAAACACCGGTATGTTCTTCCGGGCAGGGACAGTGGGCACGCTACAGCATAGCCCTGCCGGCAAGTGCCAATGGCAACCCGAATGTAAAAATTGGCTTCCATTGGGTAAATAATGATGATGCAGCGGGCACAGACCCTTCTTTTGCCGTTGACAGCATTAGCCTGCGCACCAGTGGTAGTGCTTCTACCATAGCTGCGGCATTCACGGCATCTGATACAGTTGTGTGCCAAGATAGCTGTTTAAGATTTACAAGCACTACAACCGGCACGGTGGACAGTATGCGTTGGTCAGCTACCGGAGCCACTATTGCTACGCCTACTGCAAGTCCTGCCAATATCTGCTTTGCTACTGCGGGAACTGCCACTGTAAAGTTAAAAGTATATGGAGGTGGTAGTGTGGACAGCACCACAAAAACCATAAGGGTAAAAAATTCACCACACCCTACCGTTACCAACTCCGGCATGACTTTATCTGTTACCGGCACATACGCCTCTTACCAATGGTATCGCTCCGGCACTTTGATAACCGGTGCCACCAATAGCTCTTACACTTACTCCTTTCCCGGTGCCTACACCGTAATGGTGGACTCCGGAGGTTGTAAAGGCATGTCGGTTGCATACAACTATAGGGTGGGGCTGAATGAGCTTTATAATGCCTATAATACTGAATTTAACATCACTCGCCCATCTTCGGGCACAATAGCCATTGCCCCCAATACCACGCTCACGGAAGACCTGTTTATCACCATCACCACTTATACCGGAAAAACCGTTTATAGCGCAAAATATGAACAATCTGCCTCCCAAATCACCATTAACACCCAAAACTGGAGCACCGGCATTTACTTCATAAAAATTTCCGGCAGCAACCAAGCCAAAGTATTAAAATACTACTACCAAGACTAATGGTAAAAACCGATACACAAAAAGCCACTCACGGGTGGCTTTTTTGATATTATCGCTTGCTAAACACAGCCACTGTCCAAGCGTGCCCCTGTGCGTTGGTGATGGTGGCTTTGTCCACAACGGTAAGTAACGAAGCAAGAGTATCCCAAATAGCATCATACTTGTCTTTGTTGTGGAACATACTGATAATCAGATAGCCTCTTTCGGTTAAAAAGGGAGTGTATTTAGCAAGAACCTCTCGTACATTTTTGAGGTAGTATAGGCTTTCATTAAATACAATAAAATCATAAATTTTATCAGGAGTATAAGTTGTAATATCTGCCACAGAAAATTTAACGTTTTCGCTTTCCTTTGCTTTGGCATTATTAATAGCCACATCGCTAAAGTCTATACCATGATAGTAGGCTAAGGCTTGCTGCGGCATTCTGTCTAAAAGTATGCCTTCGCCACAGCCTAAGTCTAAAACAGAATAGGGTGGGGGCACTAAAAAGCCACAATACCCGTTAATAAGGCTATAACGGTGCAAATCGGCTATGCTTTTCATACATTCCCATTTACCGGAGGCAAACTGTTGGTTAAATTTATCTTTAGATACCGTTTGATTAGAAAAAATACGCAATATGCTGTTCATCATGTAATCCAATGTGCTATTTGGAAATGTAAAATTAAGTATAGAATATTGCAAAACAGATATTAGTATTGCACACCCTGCATATTTTTCTACACCACCCTGCATAGTGCTACAACTTACACTGCAAATAGCTTGGCGCTATATAGCGCAATATAAAGGAACAATAGCAACCATTGTTAAGCT
Source organism: Chitinophagia bacterium (assembly GCA_010021705.1). Taxonomy (GTDB): domain Bacteria; phylum Bacteroidota; class Bacteroidia; order Chitinophagales; family Chitinophagaceae; genus RGMU01. The sequence goes on from RGMU01000030.1 coordinate 6,314, forward strand.
GGCTGTTGCTGCCACTGCTATGAGCGTAGCCTTTATGATTATATCGGTGAGTATAGTAGGCGGCTTTAACAAAGCTATTCAGGAAAAACTATTTGGCTTTTCGGGGCATGTACACGTTTCTTATTTTGACGTTAACAAGGGTGCCGGGCTAACCGAAGCCCCCATAACTTTAAACAAAACGCTGATAGACTCCATTAAAAGATTGCCCCATGTGGTCAATATCCATGCCTTTGCAGAACGCCCTGTAATAGTGGCTAATAAAGGCAAAATGGAAGGCGTGCACCTAAAGGGCGTGGATGCACAGTTTAAGCTACCGTCTGCCTACGGCGTAAAAGGTATCGGCATAAACTATACCGATACCACTTACGCCAAAGAAATTATACTTTCCCAAACCACAGCTCGGTTATTGGAAGTGAACTTGCATGACACTGTGTTGATAGAATTTTTTGAAAATAACGGCTTGCCCCGCCTGCGCCGCGTTAAGGTTGCCGGCATATTCCATACCGGTATGGACGAGGTGGACAAATACTACGCCATAACCGATATACGGCTATTACAGCATATTAATCATTGGAATGCCGACAGCATCAACGGCTACCAAATAGCGGTAGATGACAATAAATATGCACCATACATTTCAGATTATATACATTATAAGTTAATCCAAGCACCATTAGAATCTTACACCACCGTTGAAAATTATCCTAATATTTTTGATTGGCTAAAAATGCAGGATATTAACAGCCTTATTATCTTAATTATAATGGCTGTGGTGAGTATTGTAAACATGGGTGTGGTGGTGCTTATACTTATGGTGGACAGAGCCTCCATGATAGGCTTATTCACCGTAATGGGCATGGAGAGCAAGACCTTAACAGGCATTTTTGTAGGTATGGCAGGGTTTATTGCGGGTGTGGGCATTTTGATTGGCAATATTATAGGCTTAGGTTTTTGCTATGCACAGCAGCAGTGGGGGCTGATAAAGCTACCTGAAGAAACGTATTATATGCGCTATGCCCCCATAGCCGTTGACCCGCTTGCCGTAATTGGCATAAACATAGTTACTCTGTTGTTATGTATGCTGTGCGTGCTGTTGCCCGCCCTATACATCAAACAACTTACGCCGGCAAAAGCCTTAAACTTCAAATAAACCTCATGCCCTATACCAAAGCCGACTATATACGTTTATGCCCCACCTTGCCGCAGCTACCGCTGTTTGCACAGCCATGGTGGCTTGATATTGTATGTGGCAACAACTGGGACGTGGCTATCACTGCCGATGAAAAAAGCAATCAAATAACCGGAGTTTTTACCTATCCTATTGAGCGTAAAATGGGGGTTTCTATGATACGCCTGCCCCAATTTACACCATATACAGGCTTAGCCGTTATATACCCCGCAGCCTATCCCGACCACAAAAAGGATAATTTTCAACATAAAATATTAACCGACCTATTAGCTCAAGTGCCCCAATGCCAATACTGGAATTTAGCCTTTCCTCCTATAGTGCAGCAAGCCGGCATATTCCACCATATAGGTTTATCTTTATCGGTAAGGCAAACTTTTTTGATAGATGTAAGACAATCGGAACTCCAAATTTTCCAAAACTTTAGAGAAACTACGCGCAATCAAATAAGGAATGCCGAAAAGGAACTCATAATAACACAAACCAATAATGACCTGAATACTTTAGTTAATTTGCACCTATCCAATATAAATGAAAGAGGCATTAAACAAAAAATAGACCTGAATTTGCTACAAAGGCTTCACGCAGCGGGGCTATCACATGAATGTAGTAGTATATGGAGTGTGTATGATAAAGATATGCTATTAGGCATGGTGTGGGAGGTGTGGGATAAAGAGTATGCCTACCTTTTTTTGTGTGAAAAAAATAAAGCCATTACCAACATTAAAGCAATGCCTTTGCTAATATGGCACTGTATAAAAAGAGCCAAAGCCCGCGGCAACATTTACTTTGACTTTGAGGGCAGTATGGAGCGTGGCATAGAATATTTTTTTAGAAACTTTGCCGGCAAACAAATGCTTTATTTAGTAGCTAAAAAAAACACCTCGTTGTTGTGGATGTTAAAGGAGTGGGTGCAGGGGTAGGAAAATGGTATTTGGGAGTGGGGTGAAGTATCTTAAAAGCCTGTCTTTTTTGTCTGAATCAGGACGCTCAGGATTTTAGGATAAACAGGAGGGATATTGGTTAATTGTTGTCTGAACTGTGATTTTTGAGATTAGCATGAAGGCAATACAGATTTTTTACGACCAACTTCACAAATCTCACCCCCTCACATAAATCACAGTTCAGACAAAAAATCACACTTCAAACAACACACCTCTGTAATTTTAATATTTAATAGGCATATAAACTGCAAATAAATAGCAAGGGTACATTAAATTTGCCTCTTTTTCCGTTACCACACAATATGCGCAGTATTTTAATCAAAGAACTTAATTCGTTTTTTAGCAGTTTGGTGGGTTATGTAGCCTTGTTGGTGTTTTTGAGTATGTGCGGGCTGTTTTTGTGGGTGCTGCCCAATACATCTATTATAGAATACGGGCTTGCAGGGCTGAACAAGTTTTTTGACTTAGCTCCTTGGATGCTCTTTTTGTTAGTCCCCGCTATTACCATGCGCTCTTTTGCCGATGAATACAAGGCAGGAACCATAGAATGGCTGTTTACAAAGCCCATTACCGACTTAGATATTATTTTGGGTAAGTACTTTGCTACGTTGGTGCTCATATTGTTTGCTCTACTGCCTACGGTTGTGTATGTCTATTCTGTAAGCACGCTGGCATTGGCGGGCAATGTGCCCGACTATGGGGCTATAATAGGGTCGTATATAGGGTTGTTTTTTTTGGCTGCTACTTTTGCTGCGGTGGGCATTTATTGTTCATCGCTATCGTCTAATCAGGTGGTAAGTTTTTTAATCGCTTTAATAGCGTGTTTTATGCTATATACGGGCTTTGAACAGCTTAGCCGGTTGTTTGAATCTTTGGGCGGAGTGGACTACTATTTAAGCATGACCGGTATGCAGTTTCACTACAACTCTATCAGTAGGGGGCTGATAGACACGCGCGATGTAGTTTATTTTGTTTCGGTTATTGCTCTATTTATTATATTAACCCGGTATAGACTTAACAATAGAACAAAAGAAATAGCTAAAACCTATTAATAAACAACCTTTAGCATGAAGCCCAAAAGCGGTTTGTCAAACATAAAGCAAAGTAATTTTCAAATTTATACGTTAATATTAATAGTTATTGCTATTAATGTGTTAGCCTCCTATTTCCATGTTGGTATAGACTTAACGTTTGAAAGACGGTTTACGCTTACCACGCCCACAAAAAAATTGTTAAAAAGCATGAAGGAAACGGCTGTGATAGACGTTTACCTGAAAGGCAAATTCCCGGCAGACATGCAGCGCATGCAGGAGGCTGTTAGGGAGCGGCTGGCACTGCTAAAAAGCGTGGCAGGCAATAAACTCATATATCGCTTTACCGACCCCTTTGAAGGCAAAAACGAAAAAGAACAAAAAGAAATAGCACGTGAACTATCAATGCGGGGCATTAACTATATGCAGTTGCCCACGCAGGAAGATGAGGGTTATAGCATGAAAATATGCTTTCCCTACGCACTATTGCAGTATAACGGCAGAGAAATGCCCATCAATCTGTTAGAAAACCCGCCCGGCAAAGACAGAGACGAGCAAATTGCCTACGCCGAAGCATTGTTAGAGTATAAATTTGCATCTGCCATTAATCGCCTCCAAAAGCCATCAAAGCCACGCATAGCCTATCTATTAGATAACAACGAGCCTATTGCAGCTGAACATACGGTGGATATGCTTAGCACTTTAGACTACTATTACAAACTTGACTCTTTAAGACTAAGAAGCACCTTACACATATCCAATGCCTACGATGCCATTATTATCAACCAACCCACCACACCCATAGATGATAGAGATATACTAAAAATTGACCAGTACGTTATGCGCGGAGGGCACATACTATGGGCAGTAAAAAGCATGAACGCCTCTATGGACAGCTTTGGCAATGCGCAGGCATTTATTGCGTCAGAACTGAATACCAATACCGACAACATTTTGTTTAAATACGGCGTTAGGGTAAACAAAGACTTAGTAGAAGACTTAGAAAATGTGCCATTGGGGCAAGTAACAATGAATGGTAGAAGGCTCTACGATTGGGTGTATTTTCCACGTGTAAACCCCACACAGCAGCACCCCATTGTGCGGAATATGGACTTTATTAAAAGTAATTTTACCAGCAGCATAGATACCATAAAAGCAGACGGCATTCAAAAAACAATATTGCTAACTTCCTCCCCCTACAGCCGCACTGCCGGTATGCCGGTTAGGGTAAGCCTTACTAAAATGGCATACCCGGGACCACCCGCGCTCTATAATAAGCCTAACAGACCCTTAGCAGTGCTATTGGAAGGGCAATTTCACTCGGTATTTCAAAACCGCTTGGCACCATCTTTTTTGAAAATATTAGCCGACTCGCTACACGACCCCTTCAAACCCCAATGCGACTCCAATACAAGCATGATAGTTACATCTATTGGCGATATATTTGAAAACGATTTCTCGCAAAAAGACGGACCTATGCCGTTGGGCTATCACAAATGGAACAGTGTATTTTATGCCAACAAAAACTTTTTGCTGAATTGTCTGGAATATTTAACCGATAAATCAGGCATATTAGAAGCCCGTTCAAAAGATGTAAAGCTACGCCTGTTAGACAAAGCCCGTGCCAAAGAAGAGCGCACCACGTGGCAATGGCTTAATATTTTACTGCCTGTGGGGTTGGTATTAATTTTTGGCTCTGCTTATATGTTTTTCCGCAAGCGCAAATATGAAACCGTTGTATTAAAACCTGCCAATGCTTAAAACATCTTTATATCTACTTATTTTAGCCATACTTGGTGTTGCCATATACATGTTTATTTGGCGCACCCCCCAAAGCCCCTATTCCGGTGAAGCTGCCTTTACGCTCAAAGACACCGCAGCTATAGGCAAAATATTTATAGCAAGTGCCGATGGTGAATCCATTACCATTAACAAAACACCATCGGGTTGGTTAGTGAACAACAAATACAAAGCACTAAACAGTATGCGCGAGGTACTGTTTTACACGCTATACAACCAAGCTACACTATATCCGGTAACGCAAAATGCCGTACCCGTAGTAGTAAAAAACATGGCTACCGATGCCATTAAAGTGGAGGTATATGGCATTAAAGGCGAAAAATTGAAGGTATTTTA